>JAQWBC010000133.1 GCA_028707415.1 Candidatus Izemoplasmatales bacterium | reverse complement strand
GCCATGGCTTCTTTAACGCTACCAAGCATTTGTTCTTTACCGCCCAGTGATACGTGTGAGCCTATCAATAGCATCTTATCTTCCTTGTTTTTTACGAAATTGACTTTTGATTTCGTCAACTTGTTTTTGATATTTTTTTCTATATCCGGGTTTTACCACGGAAGTTTTGGGAACAACTCTAATTGCCTTTTTTTCTGCTTCTGAAACTACTTTTATCCGCTTTTGCCGTTCTGATCGGATTTTTCCGTCGACAAGAACGTCATCAACGATTTCTTTATATGCGGTTTTTAATCCCCGCGCTTCAAGCATATCGATATAATCATCATTTTCCCGATCGTATAAGGAAATAGCTATCCCATCTTTATCTACTCTGCCAGTCCGACCGGTACGGTGAACATAAAATTCCCAATCAGCGGGCAATTCAAAATTGATGATATGAGAGATATCGGGAATATCAATCCCCCGACTTAGTAAATCGGTAGCGACAAGAAACTGAAATTTTTGATTGCGGACAGAGGCAATCACTTGTTTGCGTTTTCGCGCTTCGAGTCCACCGTGTAATAAGCCAACATTATATTTTTCTGTAATCATCAATTGATAGACTGCATCCGCAGATTCCTTTTTGTTGCAAAAAATAATTGCAAAGTAAGGATTGATAGTTTTTAGTACTTTTTTGAGGACTTCTTCGCGGGGATGGCCCTTGGTTTTGACAAAAAAATGACTGATGTTTTGACTAGTCTGATTTTTGTTTGCAATTTCAATGAAGACCGGATTTTTTAAGTATTTACGCAAAAAAGGTTGAATCTTTTCCGGTAAAGTTGCCGAGAAAACCAATGTTTGCAAATGCTTCTCCATTTTGGCCGCAACGAAATCAACATCTTCTAAAAAACCTTCATCAAGGGTCATATCTGCTTCATCAACAACGAAGATTTTTACTTGATGGACATCAAGCAGATTTTCTTTGACGACAAGGTCTTTCAGTTTTCCTGGTGTACCAATGACGATTTGCGGTTGACTCTTTTTCAAACGGGCGATTTCGTCTGGACGATCAGAACCACCAATATAAATCCGGATATCGATTGGTGATGCTGAAAAATCGGCTATTTGCCGAGCAAAGGTGAAAATCTGCTTCGCCAGTTCACGAGTTGGAGAACTGATTAAGTATTGAAGCGAGTGATTGGATTCATCAAGATTTTGGAAAATCGGTAATAAAAAAGCATGGGTTTTTCCAGATCCGGTTTCAGAGGTGACCATTAAGTCTTTGCCTTCAAAAACATTAGGAATGACTTTTTGTTGAACCTCAGTCAAGTCCGTAAATTTCAAAGCTTCCAAAGCAGTAACAATATAACGCTTATAATTAAACATATATTCCTCAAACTTTCGTAAAATACTAAATTATTGCCGATTATTGGCATATCTATTATATAATAGAAAGTAGATAAAGTAAAAGAAAAGGTGAAGACCATTGAAAGTCATCCCCATCACACCCCGCGGATATTGTCCTGGTGTCGTAAATGCCATCAATTCCGTTAATAAGGCTTTATCAGATCCCGGGTATCCGCGACCGCTTTATTTACTTGGAATGATTGTTCATAACCAATTTGTCGTCGATCACTTTAAAGCAAACGGTGTAATCGTTCTTGAACAACCAAACAAAACACGGCTTCAGATGCTCGATAGCATTCATCAAGGTACTGTCATCATTACCGCTCACGGAGTTGGTGATGTCGTAATCGAAAAAATCCTTGATAAGGGATTGACATATATTGACGCAACTTGCAAAGACGTCTATAAAACCCATAATTTAATTAAGAATTATTTAGCCTCAGGCTATCAGATATTATATATTGGTAAAGCATTTCATCCAGAGACCGAAGGAATCCTTTCCATTGATAAAAACATTGTCCTCATCGAGAACGAAAGAGATGCCCGCCTAATGGAAAAAACTGTCAAACCAATATTTGTCACCAATCAAACCACCTTCTCCATTTGCGAAATCGAGCCGATTATCAAAGTAATCAAGCAGCGACATCCATACGCTATTATTGCTGAAGAAATCTGTAATTCCACAAGAATCCGTCAAGAAGCCGTTATTAACCAAAACAAAAATGTTGACTTATGTATTGTCGTTGGCGACATTCATAGTAACAATACTAACAATCTCGTGAAACTTAGTCGTCAATATACCCATGTCAAAACTGTGCGTGTGTCTTCTGCTCTCGATCTCAATTTGGAATTGCTTAACGGGGTAAAAACGGTTTCGGTCACTAGCGGAGCTTCCACGCCAACCGAAATAACCGCTGAAGTAATCAGGGTTTTGGAAAATTTCTAATCTTTTGCATAAGCAGTTTCTTTTTGTGTTTTTTGTTAAAAAAACTTTATTTTTTTAGATAAGTAGATTATAATATACTAAGTTATCATTTTCATGAGGTGAACAAAATGCCAGAAAGCAAAAAAAGACCGAAACCTGTAGATATCGAGCAGGAGTATAAATCTTACAATCCGACTAAAAGCAAATTCGGGAAAGTTTTGATTGTAATCTTGGCTATCGGAATGTTTCTCAGTTTAGTCATCGCTGCTATAGCAGGAATGATTGAAGTTTTGACCAACTGATTATTTTTTTTAAACAATTAAAAGGAATATTCCTTTACCCCATAAGGAATATTCCCTTTTTTTATTTACTTAGGAAATTGTAATTGAAAAGGAAGAAGAGCACAAAAGGAAAAAAGCCTGCAAGCAGGCGTAGGTACGATAAGGAGCGACACTATTTCTTGAGTCTGTTATAAACGTCTAAAGGGACAACCGTTGGTTTATTGCATTTGCACAATAAGATTCGGGATATGGGGACATAGATTCGTCCCTGCATCAGCTGATAATTGAAAGCATCCAGCCTCGCATAAGCGTCTTTGGGAAGTCGTCCGTCCACTTGGAAAGAGATTAACTGACGGTTGTCTGTGCTCATCATGTTTATATAATACCAATTTTTTTGTATAAAAAAAGAGGCGAAACGCCTCTGAGGTGAAAACTCAAGTTTTCATTTTTTTATTCGCTAATTAACAATTCTTTTGCGCTTTTTCTGGTGTTATCTGTGATATTATCACCCGAAATCATTTCAGAAAGATCATTTATTCGTTCTTCATATGTAAGTTCTTTCACAAAAGTCGTTGTTCTTTGACTATCATCAACTTTCCACACTTTAAGGTGGGTTGAGGCGATGGCCACAACTTGAGGAATATGACTAATTGAAATCACTTGACAAGTCTTTGATATCGCTTTGATTTTTCGGGCGATTTGCCGTGCAACTTGACCGCTAATACCAGTATCGATTTCATCGAAAATCATTGTTGCTAGTTTTTGACTACGGATAAAAATCGTTTTAAAAGCTAGCATAATACGACTCATTTCACCACCGGAAACGGTTTTTGACAAGGATTTTAGTGGCTCGCCAATATTGGTAGAAATCATAAATTCTGCTTGATCAAGCCCATTATCAAGAAATGCATTATTATCGAATATGTCTTTTGGGATTTTCGAATCGATCACGATACTGAATTGCGTTTGTGGTAATGCTAAATCGGTAAAAACCATCGCAAGCTCATTTTCAATCCGATCAGCTATTTGTCGTCGGATGGTAGAAATATCTTTAGCCGCTTCCAGAGTCGCATTAAACGTATCCTTCAAAGTTAGAGTTGCAGTTTCAAGGTAAGTACCGTAATTATCAGTCTGATCAATCCACTGTTTTAACAGACTCTGATATTCGATTAACTCGGGTATC
>JAQWBC010000132.1 GCA_028707415.1 Candidatus Izemoplasmatales bacterium | reverse complement strand
CTAATAAATCATGACAGCGTTTAATGACGGTGGCATGGGATAACTTACGGCATAAGAATTCATCGCGAAGATCGGTATGGGCATCAAAGTGAATGATATGAAGATTGGGGTACTTTTCATGCATGGCTTTGACTTGTGGGTAAGTAACCAAGTGTTCGCCACCAATCATCATCGGTTTCTTATTATCTTTCAGAATTTTGGTCGTGGATTGATAGATTACTTTCAGGGCAGTTTCGACATCACCGATGGGGATGTCAAGATCGCCGATGTCACAAGTATTATAGTCTTTTAAACTCATGTCGCGGTAAGGAGAATACCATTCGACCCCGATGGAATCGACGCGGATGGCGTTACCGGCAAACCGAGTTCCGGGACGAAACGAAGTTGTTGCGTCCATCGGAACGGAGAATATCACCACACTGGCATCTTTGTATTCGCTCTTGCAACTTTGGAATGATAAATCGACTTTGTTAAACTTCACTGTCTTCACCTTCCCATTTTTGCCAATTTTCTTTATCGACGACTTTGATGTATCCGTTATCCATTTCACTATGGATAACCGATCCGTTTTTCACGTAAAACATTAAATCCTCTAAAACTTCTTCACTGATGATTTCTCCAGGAATGACCATGGGAATTCCCGGCGGATAAATCATGATCATTTCACCGGAAATCTGATTGGCTGATTCTTCTAATAATACTTGAAGTTTTGGTGCATGGTAGGCGTCACGTGGACGGGAATAAGTAACCGGAAATTGATAGTTGAATTTAATTTTGGGTACTTTTTTACGAATCTTGTAATAGCGTTTGGAAAGATCTCGTAAAGAATTATATAAATGATCAAGATCGTCTTTGGTGGTACCAATAGTAAGTATCGCTAAAATTAAATGAGTTTCAGCAAGTTCTAACTGAATGTTAAATTTGCGACGTAATTCTTTATAGACTTCAAAACCGGTAACACCAAGTTCCGAGACTTTTATGACGAGTTTAGTCTCGTCAAAATTATCGCCACCGCGACCAAGGACATATTTTTTATCGATGACTTCGATGCCGGGAATTGTCCGAATTTGTTCGCGAGCTTTTTGTGACATGTGGATCAATTTTTTTATTCGTTCTTCGCCTTCAAAATAAAGTGTTTTTCTGGCGACATCCATGCTAGCAATAAGCAAAGAAGAAGGGGACGTTGTTTGGAGCATGTTTATCGTAGTACGCAGTCGAATGTGATCGACCCAAGTACCTTTAGTAAGAAGAATTGAACTTTGGGTTAATGAACCACCGGTTTTATGCATTGATGTCGTTGACATATCGGCGCCGGCATCCATCGCTGAAATCGGTAACATATCGGAAAAATAGAATTGCGTGCCATGGGCTTCATCGACTAAAACCATCATGCCATGGGCATGGGCATATTCAACGATTTTTTTTAGGTCGCTGGTCATTCCAAAATAAGTCGGATTAATGACGAAAACGGCTTTAGCGTCAGGATGGACATCAATCGCTTTTTTCATCGTTTGAAATGGGACTCCATTGGCAATGCCGAGATCGGAATCGATATCGGGATGGACAAAAATCGGAGTTGAACCGGATAAAATTAAGCCGTTAATAACGGATTTATGAACATTACGGGGAACAATGATTTTTTCGGATGCCCGGCAACACGACATGATCATTGACATGATACCAACCGAGGTGCCATCCACTAAAAAATAAGCTTTATCAGCATGGAAGGCATAAGCAGCTAATTTTTCGGCGTCTTTGATAACGTTCATCGGTTTTGCCAGTTGATCAAGGCCAATGGGGGCGTTACTGTCGAGTAAATAGGTGTTGATTCCGGTATAATCCATCATATCATTTTTGATCCGGCCGAGTTTGTGACCGGGAACATCAAACGGCGTTACGCCGCTTTGCCCGTATTCTTTTAATTTGGTAAAGTAAGGTGTTTGTTTTTGGCGATCGTCTTTCAATTTGGGCTATACCACCTTTCGTGGAAAAAGCATAATAAAAGCAATTAAAAATATAACATAATCATATGAGATTTAAAAGACAATTTTACTACTAAAATAAAAATATTTTTTTGGTGATTTTTAGTCACAAGAAAATATTATCACTAATCATATAAATGTCAACCAAAAACATAGGTATACGCGATAAAAAATTACGAAAATGCTTGTATCTAATAGGGGGGATTATGGTATAATAATCAAGGACTAATCGCCGCGGTTGTGGCGGAACGGCAGACGCGCTACCCTCAGGAGGTAGTGTTTAACGACGTGTGGGTTCAAATCCCATCAACCGCACCAGCTTTTGCAGGTGTAGTTTAATGGTAAAACCGTTGCTTCCCAAGCAACTGTTGGGGGTTCGATTCCCCTCGCTTGCTCCAAAGATTATCTAAGGATTTATATATATAGATTTTATATTTGCGGTCGTGGCGAAACTGGCAGACGCGCTACTTTGAGGGGGTAGTGCCTAACGGCATGTGGGTTCAAATCCCATCGACCGCACCAAGTTTACATCCACAAGGTTATTCCTTGTGTAAAAAAAGTGCTTTTTATTGCTAAAATGGCCATAAAAAGCACTTTTTATTTTTATACCGCCAGGGTCGATTTTAATTTAAAAAGCCCCGAAACCACACGTTTTTTTCATGACCGTCGGTGGCTCGTGACCTGAATTACACATTTAGTTTATTTCTTGGTTAAACAGGTGTTTAGAATATTTTTCCTCTCTGTTTACAACATTTAGTTTTTTATTTATCCGACGGAGGTAATTTCGATGTTTATTATCAAACGCTAATTGGATATAGATTTAGTAATATGCCTTTATTTTCTGGAATTTAAGTGCTATTATTAAATAAAAATGAATGGATCCACAACCAAAAAAAGGTACCAAAATACAAAGACGCAAAACCACTGATTAAAAACCTCTTAATCCAGTTTATGGTTTGGTAAAAAAACATTATTATCTTTTCAATAAACAAAAAACGGATGGATTTAGAGCAGAAAAAAGGTATCAAAACCAAAGAACCCAAAAGGATAATTAATAACGATCTTATTTGGTTTGATAGATGCTAATATTATATGGCGGGTTATTATCCGCAGGAGTAGAATATGAAAATACTCATTTACGGTGCTGGAGTCATCGGCAGCATCTTTGCCACAAAGCTATCTCTTTTTGGTCAGGACGTCACTGTTCTCGCTAGAAATAAGCGATTAGATGAAATCAAGAAATCCGGAATTATCCTTCGAAATCCAATTACCTTGAAAACAGAAACTGCTTGGGTAAAAGTTATTGACGCCTTGCCAGAGGACGCTGTTTTCGATTATATATTGGTTGTCATGCAAAGAACCCAAATCGGTGACGTTTTGAATACTCTATCGAAGAATCAATCTAAGAACATTGTTTTCATTGTCAACACAGCATCGGGATATGCCGAATGGCAACAGGCAATTGGAAATGACCGGCTGATGATCGGGTTCCCATCAGCAGGTGGAGAAAGAAATGATGGAATCGTCGACTATTTTGTCGGCAAAGGGATAATGAGGATTTTCCAAACAACGACTTTCGGCGAGTTAAATGGAGAGAAGTCGAAGAGAGTCAAAGATCTTATCAAAGCATTTAGAAAAGCTGGCATTCCTTCTGTTTATAGCAAAAAAATGGACGTTTGGCAAAAAACGCATGTGGCTATGGTGACGTGCATTGCGAATGCGCTTTATGGTTATGGATGCAATAATTACCTGCTTGCCGCTTCGCATAAGAGTATAATAGAAATGGTGAGAGGTATCAAAGAAGGATTCGCCGTGCTTAACAAGTTGGGTATGCACCCAACCCCAAGAAAACTTGGTTTTTTCTATTTACCAT
>JAQWBC010000131.1 GCA_028707415.1 Candidatus Izemoplasmatales bacterium | reverse complement strand
CGTTTTAAATCTTTATCATGAAAGACGACGACGGTTCCGTCCTTGAGGACGTTGACATCACATTCAATGCCATAGTTTTTTTCGATAGCTAACCGAAAGGCTTTCATCGAATTCTCTGGGACGATACCGTTACCTGTGTGCAACCCGCGATGGGCAATCAGTCTATTTTTAATCCATTCGAGGTTTTTCATAGTTGCCTCCGCATAATACCTATTCTAATAATATTATATCATTCAATCATATGAAGATAAAGAAATTAATCCGAGATATAGATTAGATTATCTCTTGAGAACTATATCGGGTATATAATATGATATGATTGGGACTATATGATATAATAATTCTTGATTAAGGGGTGAATTGCATGCGTAATTTCACATTTTATAGTCCAACCGAATTTGTTTTCGGAAGTAAAACCGAAGAGCAAGTGGGAAAGCTTTTAAAGAAATATGGTGCTTCAAATGTCATGATTCATTTTGGCGGCGGATCGATAATTAAATCGGGGTTGCTAGCGAAAGTCGAGATGAGTTTACAAGCCGAAAAAATTAGGTATATCCTATTTGGCGGAGCACAGCCGAATCCGAGAAGCGGACTTGTATATCAAGGCATTGAAATATGTAAAAACGAAAAAATTGATTTTATTCTTGCTATTGGTGGCGGATCAGCCATCGATTCGGCAAAAGCCATTGCCTGCGGAGCCAAATACGATGGTGATTTTTGGGACTTTTTTGATGGCTCAGCGAACATTATAGCCGCCATCAAAATCGGGGTCATCTTGACATTGCCTGCATCCGGATCTGAAGGATCACATCGAACAGTAATCACCAAAGAGGACGGCATGCTAAAACGCGGCGCGGGAAATGAGTTTATCCGTCCGGTTTTTTCAATCATCAACCCGGAATTGACTTTTACGCTTCCGACATATCAAACGGCTGCGGGAATTGTCGATATGATGTCGCATATTTTAGAGCGCTATTTGACAAGGACTTTGAACGTTGAACTCACCGATCGGCTGTGCGAAGCGACACTAATTTCAATCATCGAAGCCGGCAAAAAAGTGATAAAAGACCCATTTGATTATGAAGCTAGAGCGACGATTTGCTGGTCGGGAACAATTGCCCATAACGGCATATTGGGAGTTGGCAGAACCGAAGATTGGGCAACACATCAACTAGAACATGAACTTTCTGCGCGATATGACGTTACTCATGGAGCTGGATTGGCCGTCATGTTTCCGGCTTATATGCAATATGCCCTTGATGTCGATATCAATCGTTTCAAAAGATTAGCCATCACTGTTTGGGGGATTGAAGACAATCCAAAAGCACCCAAAACGGTGGCACTTGAAGGCATCAAAGCTATGAAGGGCTTCTTTCGAGAAATCGGAATGCCGACAACTTTCCTTGAAATCGGTGCGCAAGAGAGAGATATCGATTTTTTAGTAGATAAATTATTTCAAGGAAAGGATGACAGTTTTGGTGCCTTTAAAACCTTAAATCGTGAAGACGCTAAAGCTGTGTATCGTTTAGCTTGTGAATAAAGAAAAGACGTCGGAATTTTCGACGTCTTATTTGTTTTAAGGCTGCATCGCTCCAAACAATACTAACCAGGCTAAAAGCGTTTTTGCGACAAGGCTTAAGATAATATATATGCGCTCCCCATACAAGTAATTTTTCCACTTCCCAACTTTAAGATACTGAAGAATCATATTGATAGGGAAGGTGTTGAAAGCCACGAAATAGGTAACAACGATCGCCCAAACAAACCAAGGAACCTGATCATAATTGCCAGTTCCAGTCATATACATAATGATAACAATCCAAGGAGTGATACCAGCAACGGCTCCCCAAACAAACGGACCCCAGTTTAATTTTCCTTGTTTGCCAGAATTTAATTGTTCCATTCCTAATCCGAAAATGTTCATTAAGGCATTGACAACGAAAATTAATATTAATGATCCAATGTCATAAACACCAAACAATGTCGCAATCAAGACAATCATAATTGATGAACTGAGGGCATATTCGAACCAGCGGAACTTGTTAATGCCTTTTTCTAAGTCGGCATTATACAAGTCGTTCATCCTTTTGGGAATCGAGATTAAGGCATGCGCCAATGCGGATATTAGTAAAAATGAGCCGACCATTATACCAAATGGTAAAACAAATAAATCCCGTGACATCGGTTCAAGCGATTGAGTTAGCGGATTGTATGTTAGGTAAATTTGAGTAATTGTTGGTTGAAATTCAGCAATTTTTTGAATTACGGAAGTAGCGAGAAAAATCATCAAGATTCCTTGAATCAAATGGAGCCCGCCCATGATCAAATTAAAACGTCTGAGTTTTGGAAAGGTTATTTCATCTTTCATATTATCTCCTCCTCGAGATTTATCTTTCTATAATTCCATTCTATCAAAACAAAAAACATTTACAAGTGGTATGCTTTAATTTCTTGTCTGACCGGAATCACGAATTTGTAAAAGTAAAAAAGAGAAATTCATATAGTCTTATTAGTGAACAAGTGTTTACTTTTAGTATTAATAGGTATATAATGAAAATATAAGAAGATTTGGAGAGTGGTATTATGAAATGTATCGTTACCGGAGCTACCGGTCACATAGGTAACGTTCTCGTCAAACAATTATTTCAAAAAGGTTATGAGGTAATTGCGATTGTATTGCCTAAAGATGATTGCAAGATGATAGAACCATATGCGGAAATTGTTTTAGGAAATATTTTGGATGTCGCTTTTTTAGAAACAGCACTTAAAAATGTCGATTTTGTTTTTCATTTAGCCGGCATTGTTGAGATTGGATCTGGCAAAAAACAATCAATTTTCAAAGTCAACGTCGAAGGGACGAGAAACGTCGTTAATGCTTGTTTAAAGAATCATATTAAACGATTAATATATACATCAAGCGTTCATGCTATTCCCGAATTACCCAAAACCGAAACTATGGTGGAGATTGATCATTTTGATCCGGTACTGGTCAAAGGTAATTATGGTAAATCGAAGGCTATGGCAACACAAATCGTTATGGATCAAAAGGATTCTGATTTAGAAGTCGTAATTGTTCATCCCTCAGGTGTTCTCGGCCCCGCTGATTATAAATTATCGAATGTCAGTCAAATGTTTATTGATTTTTTGTGTGGTCGTTTAACCGCATACTTAAAAGGCGGATATAACTTCGTCGATGTCCGCGATGTTGCCAGGGGCATCATCCTCGCAGCTGAAAAAGGAAAACGCGGGGAATGCTATATTTTGTCGGGGTCAGAAATCACAGTCAAAGAATTGCTTGATGAAATTTCATTAATATCGGGGCGCAAACGAGTTAAAACCAAATTGGCTTTTTGGTTCATTTTGGCGATGAGTTATTTTGCAGAACTGTATTATAAAGTTGTTAAACAAAAGCCGTTATTTACTCATTACTCAATTGTCGTTTTAAATTCGAATTATCATTTTTCTAACGAAAAAGCGAAACGAGAACTGGGATTTACGACTAGAGATATCAAAGAATCTATCAAGGATGCTATGGACTTTGCGGTGGAAAACTATCTTACTAAAAAAGGCACAAAATTTAAGGTAAAATCAATCGAATAATTGTTTGTTTTTGCCCGTGAAAATAGCCCGATTTTTAGCCAAAAAAAACCATTTTTGGAAAGATGATTAAATATCATCTTTTTTTTACCGAAATAGTGTAGTATCTGATTATTTTTATGTTATAATTTTCATAAAATACTGTCAATATTTCCTTGGAGGCCGTTTGTGAAACCACACTTTACTCTAGCGTCTATTTTTACCGACCATATGATGTTTCAAGCCGGAAAGCCAAGCTATATTTTTGGCAAGTGTCTGAAACGACAAGAAATTCGCAT
>JAQWBC010000130.1 GCA_028707415.1 Candidatus Izemoplasmatales bacterium | reverse complement strand
TGTGCCAATCAATTGCTGAAAGTTGTTCCGGAGTGGCTCCGAGATCGACTTCAAAATAATTGGCGGCAAGTTCAATTGCCAGTGGCATAATCGATACGATAAAATCCGAATTCGCCAAAATAGTAAACACTGATTGAATCTCACTACTGGTGAGGTCGCCTATCTCATTAGTTGATGCAAACTGTGAATTCATAAATATTAGTCCAATTTCCGAAAAAACGCTCATTTCATTGCGTAAAGCGATTTGCGTATCATTATATTTAAATGATAGAACCATATCAAATAAATATAAGTTGAGCGGAATCTCTCGCGTCCCCGAAGCATCAGGGATTGTAATGACACCAGCAACAGATACCAAGATATTTGCTTCATACGCAGTAACCATATCTTTCATCATTGAAAGCAAGTCATCGGGAATTACCTCAGCTTCCGCTTCAGTTACTTCTTGATGGGAAATTAATGAAAAATTTGCTTCATATAATTCCCAACGGGGAAACTCCAAGGCAACTGAATCGGATTCATCGACGGTTTCTTCAGGTAAAATTACAGTGACACTTTTAACAAGGTCCACAACCCCGCCAAACATAATCAAAAAAACAAATAAGGCCATGATGCCATTAAATAATCCGATCAAGGCACCAAACCCCGCATTTTTAGCCGCATGAGGATCGTGTTTTCCACCAAAAATCAAGCGAACAATCCAGCAAATAATCTTATATATTACTAAAAATACGGTAAAGTACAAGATTGTATAAACGATTTTTAAAGCGAATATACCAATTCCTCCCACCAAACTTAAAAGATCAGCAGATAATAATGATGGGTCAATGGTATCGCCCATATAGACAGTTAACGCAATGGAAACTGCATCTTCAAAATTGGTGACATTCGCAAATGCCGGATCAGCATATGCTAAAGCAACACCGATTTGACTTGACTCCATTGTCCACATTTGATTGACGACCATATCAATACTGATGAAAAATATCACATAAAATATCAGCATCGTCACAAAGGTGAATAACGATTTCTTGAAGCCTTGGATTAAACCGCCTAAAACACCAAGTCCAATAATACCGAAAAAGGCAATGTTGAAATATAGTATAAAATCATTAAGTGTCAGCATGACTAAACCCCCCCTGTTGGAACTTAAAAGAATCGTTGTTCCTTATCATTATTATATATTATTTATTAAAGATATCAACGGTGTATATTTGTTATTTTTTTATTTGCCTAAAATATTAATTCTCGCACCATTTTTCCGGTTTGCTTTAATAACAAAAAAGGGCAAGACTTTTTGTCTTACCCTTTGATGATTACGAAGCCAGATAGTTGACTAGTGTAACAATACCGGCCGCATTTAGGAAACCATGAACGGTTAAGTCATCCATATAATACATATCAGGTGGAATCGGATTATATAAGTCGGGATCAACATGAAATAAATTGTTGTAATCATTGACAGCCGATACCAGATCTGGAGTGATGATGTTTCTAACAATCATTGATCCGAGAATCGTTGTTTGTTGGGCCTCGGTCTTGCCGGCAAGGCTGGTATAACTGAAGGATACCGTCTGGAAATCAGCACCAACTTCTTTTGCAGCCAAGATGAAAGCTTTTATCTCGGCGGCTTGAATCAATCCGATAATTTCATACAGTGTCCCGGTTACATGATCGCCATCGACATATGCTTCATCAGGGATGTGCGTGTTAATATTGGCATTGCCTTTCATCATGTTGTCGATAGTGACGTGCATGGAAGCGGAAGTTAAAATTATATCAAGCGAAGCACTGTTCAAATTGGTAATGGTGCTGGCACTAACAGAATCATCGAAACCATCGAAACTTAGTGCTTTTAAGGCGTTCATCAAATTAATTAACTCATTACTTGCGATTTGCTCATAAGTAATCAAATCACCATCAACCGTGATAGCGTCCCGGAAAACCGTTGGAACGACAAGATCCGGATTGCCAGCGACACGGCCATCTTCGTCAACCGCGAATTCAAGGAATGAATCGGATACCGTCGCTTGAATTGAGGCAGAAGCCATAACAATGGCGAAGTCAACATCTTCACCCCAAAGGATGTTAGTGGAGATACTCGGAGTATCAATGTTGGTCAAACCAAGATTGTTTAAGGCCAGTAAGATGTTTTCAATTTCATTGCGATCGACGTAAACATATTCCAACAGACCATAAGTAACAGGGATTCTAATTGGGGCATTGCTATCTTCGACATCGAAATCCGGGATAATTAAAGTGCTTGTTACTAGTCGATCCGAAATTGTTGCCCGGATACATGCAGAATCAAGCAAATCAGTATAATCCGTCGAAGTGAAGAATTTCGTAGAATCAATACCTCCTGACATGCTGTTCATATCGGAATAACCCATCCAGTCAAGTGCGTCAATTAGATTTTTGATTTCCCATTTTTCGAGATAATCATCACCAAAATTGTTTACAATGACTTCGGTCGTTCCGTTCTCAAGATACTTAGGCACAATCATTATTCCGGTCAAATCAAACATAATCTGAGTCACAGTTTCATGCATAATCGCTGATGCTAATAAAGTGTTTCTCTGGGCATCGTCATCGCCAATTCCATCGGTCAAAGGCGCTATGGAAATTCCCCCATCGAAGCTGGACAGATTACCATCAAAGCCAATTAATTCTAAAGCAGCAAGTAAGTTTTTAATTTCAAAATCTTCGATGTAGGTGGTTGTCGTTCCCGCATTCGTGACTTGGATTTGAATGCCTAAAACATCTTTAGTCGGAATCGTTAATTCTCCGCCATCCATGGCCATGATTTGCCCTGAAATGGTGGCGTGAATCGTAGCTGATAACAGAACGGTTGTTTGATTATCCAACCCATCAACACCAAACAATACCGATAAATCAATTGGTCCAAGGGTTCCACCAGAGAGATCGCCGCCAACAGGATATAATACTTCAAGAGCGGTAAATAAAGCATCAATCTCGGTATCAGTTATGTAAGTAAATGCTCCATGGACTTCTTGAACATTCTCACCTAAAATGATGCCGTCATCGATGTGTCTAGTTGGAACCGTTAATGCTGTTCCATCAAGATCGAGTACTTCATTCGAAATAGTAGCGTGAATGATGGCTGACTGCATTAAAATAGCTTGATTAGCATTATTATAAAGCAGTGCCAAATCAAACGTTCCGCCAAACGACAATTCGCCGCCATCTTCATCAATGATAGCTAAAGCATTGATGAGATTTTTAACTTCGGGGATATAAATGAAGTAGTCTCCGGTTAAAGATGTAATTTCAATAGCATTATTATGGAAGTATCCAGTATCAGGAACCGTGAGAGCAGTGCCATCCAATGCTTGAATTTGATTGGAGATAGTCGCATGAATGGAAGCGGAATTAAGCAAGGTGGTTTGCTTTGTATCATTGTTATAGAAAGTCGCAAGCGAAATCTCGCCAGTGAAATCTGATAGATCGCCAGTTGCCAAGCTCAAAGCATCCAAGGCAAGCAATAAAGCTTCCAATTCCAGTTTGCTTACATATTGGAATTCATCAGCCCAGCCTTCTTTAACAGTGATTTGAACCAATGAATCATTGATGTCCATAACCGGGACAATGATTGTTCCGTCGGCATCAAGAAGCAAAACTTTACTAGACATTGTCGCTTGAATAATACTAGAAGCAATCAAAAGATTAGCATTAGTTTTTCCTTGATTAGGATTGATATCGGCGATTCCGGATAAATCAAGATCACCTGTGAATCCATCAGAGAAAGCTGAAGGATCATCATATCCTAAAACCTTGAATGCAATGAGAAGATTGGCAAGTTCAACTGAGTCAATGTATTCAGTTTGATTGACGCCTGGGTTAGTAAAATGTAATC
>JAQWBC010000129.1 GCA_028707415.1 Candidatus Izemoplasmatales bacterium | reverse complement strand
ATTCGCAGTGAATCTGATCGCGGAATCGCATTGCTCCTCGATGACCGTTTTACTTCCCGCAAATACTTATCAATTTACCCAAAAGAATGGAGTCATCTTCGAACTATTAATGATTTAAAGTACTTAAAAAAAGTGATTCGCGATTTTTGGAAAGTTGGAGAACAACCGGAGGAAGAACAATGTTAAAACGAGTTCGTAGGTTAATTTTTGGTCTTTTGTTAATCATTGTCATGTTAGTAATGGTGTTATTAATAACCATAAATATCCCTTTTGATTTCTTTGCCCACGAAAAATCGAATAATGATTACTCTGATTGGATGAGTGAAACCTTGACAACAGATCAAAGAATAATTGATATTGCTATGTTAGGTGCTCATGATGCTTTTTCCGCTAATATCAATCTTTTTAGTGAAACTGACGAATTTTCGGCAGCGGGAATCCAAACCGGAGTTACCGGGGTACTTATTAAAGGCTTTTCGGTCAAACAATCCAAAACCCAAGTGTCGGGAGTTGCGGAATTACTAAAAGCTGGAGTCCGATATTTCGATATTAGGCTAACATATAATGAGGATTTATCAGCATGGTATACAACCCATACATATTTTTCGAATGATTTTGCTTCAGTGCTTGCGGAGATGAATACTTTTCTTTCTTCCCATCCCGGTGAGTTTCTGCTTTTAGACATTCAGCATGTCTATGGGATTGATTATGAAAATCCATTAGAAAATGATGCTGCTTTTCAAGAGATAAGAACATTATTTGCGACAGCCAACATTTTAGATTACGCTTATGGAAACAATAGCAAAGAATTGGACGAAATTACATACGGAGATATAACAACAAATAAGACACAAGCAGGAATCATGATTTTTACCAAAATGAAGAACGATGATGGGGATTTTTGGAATTACTGGTCATCAATTTATTCTGATTGGCCAGATACCGACACCCCTGAAACAGCATATGCTTGCCTAGAATCATTTTCTCAAAAGATTATGACCGGAAATGCCCTGACGGGTGCCGTCTCGATTGAAGATAATGAATTTGCCATTAATGCTTCTGAAGGCATTCGCGTTCTTCAAGGAGTGTTGACCATGCAAATGGATGGAGAAGGAATTATTAATGCCTTGATCAAGTGGAGTCTTCTTGATCGAGCCCGAGATTTCAATTCGAACTTAATTGATCAAGGCGAATTTTCCGATTGGATGATGGCGATGCCAGTCGTTATGGTCGATTACGCCGATACAAACTATGAAAACTTCCTGGATCGCATTATGGAAATCATAATTGAATTCAACGAAAACACCTAAAAATGAGCCTCATGCGTGCGTAGCGCGATAAATATGATTAGAAAAGCAGAAAAGTGTGAACTTGAGATTAAAAGTTCTTGCTTTCGCGCTTTTTTTTTGTTAAAATATACAATGCCTGTGAAAACAGGCTGGCTGTGACTCGTGAGGTGGCTGACACACACATAGGCGTTGTTATGATAACCGCCTAAATAGTCAGGGAATTCACGACGAGCAAGTATATAAGAGAATTTATATGCAAAGGAGGATTTATTAATGGCTACAAATCAGGTAATCAGAATTAGATTGAAATCCTACGATCACAGATTGTTGGATCAATCGGCAAAGAAGATCGTCGATACCGCAAAAAAGACGGGCGCAACGGTTTCTGGACCGATTCCGCTACCAACCGAGAAAGAAGTCTTCACGGTTCTCCGCAGTCCCTTTGTTAACAAGGACTCCCGCGAACAATTCGAACGGCGGACTCACAAACGTTTGATTGACATCGTGAACCCCTCGGCACAAACAATCGATTCATTGATGCATCTTGACTTACCATCAGGAGTCGACATCGTATTAAAGTAATGCGTATCACCAAAAGTCAATGAGTAATAAAAATAATGTAGGAGGTGCACTCATGGCAAAAGGTATCTTAGGAAGAAAAGTAGGCATGACACAGGTATTTGATGGAACGGGGAAACTGATTCCAGTCACAGTAATCGAAGTAACCCCAAACGTTGTCCTGCAGAAGAAGACAGTTGAGACCGATGGATATGAAGCCGTTCAACTCGGTTTCGGTGAAAAACGGGCTAAATTAGCCAACAAACCGGAACAGGGTCACGTGGCAAAAGTCGGGACGACCCCTAAGCGCTACATTCATGAAATTCGTTTTCCAGAAATGATGGAATGCGAAGTCGGCCAAGAGGTAAAGTGTGATATATTTGCCGCTGGAGAATATGTAGACGTAACGGGAACATCAAAAGGAAAAGGCTTCTCTGGCGTCATTAAAAGATTTAATTTCCATCGTGGACCAATGGCCCACGGTTCGAAATATCATCGCGGCACTGGTTCAATGGGCGCAACCGCTCCCCAACACATCCACAAAGGCAAAGGAATGCCGGGACGGATGGGTGGAGAAACGGTCACCATGCAGAATCTTGTCGTTGTTAAAGCCGATCTTGAAAACAATGTTCTATTAATTAAAGGAAATGTTCCCGGAGCGAACAAATCGTTCCTAATCGTCAAAAGCGCAGTAAAAAAACAAACCAAATAAAGAAAAATACTTTGAAAGGAGGATTTGCTATGCCTAAGTTAGCACTGTTAAACCAAGCTGGACAAGCCGTTGGAGAAATCATTCTAGCGGAGGAAGTATTTGCAGTAGAACCCAACCAAGGCGTCATTTATGATGTCGTTAAAGCTCAAAGAGCAGCGATGCGTCACGGAACGCAAAAAACGAAAACTCGCACTGAAGTCAGTGGCGGTGGCCGTAAGCCGTGGCGTCAAAAAGGCACCGGACACGCCCGTCAAGGATCAATTAGGGCCCCGCAATGGGTCGGTGGTGGCGTTGTGTTTGGACCAACTCCGAGAAGTTACGATTATAAGATTAATAAAAAGATTCGTCGTCTGGCGATTAAAATTGTCTTATCCGACAAAGTCAGAGAAGCCAATTTCGTCGTCCTTGATAATCTATCACTTGAATCCTATAAGACCAAAGGAATGGTCGAGGTATTTAAAAACCTTAACCTTACCGGGAAAATCATGCTAATTCTTGATGACATTACTGATTTTGTGGATATTGCTTCTCGTAATTTGCCAAACGTACAAACTACAGTTTTCGAACATGCAAGTGTATATGACATTATGAACAATAACTGCATCGTCACGACTCAAAGCACAGTTAAGAAGATCGAGGAGGTATTGTTAGGATAATTATGGATAAATACCAGATTATTAAACGCCCGATCGTTACGGAAAAAACCAACAAGTTGGCTGAGAAGAACCAATATACATTCGAAGTCGATCGCAATGCCAACAAAATCGAAATCAAACAAGCCGTCGAAGCGCTTTTTAACGTAAAAGTGAAAAGCGTAAACGTAATCAATGAAATTGCCAAGGCTAAAAAAGTCGGGCAACATTCCGGTTTTAAACCGGCCGTGTCGAAAGCAATCGTCACACTGGCCGATGGGTTTAAAATCGATGTTTACACGGCGTAAACAGGAGGAACCAAATAATGGCTATCATTAAATACAGACCAATGACCCCCGGTACGCGGGGCATGACTAAATTGGATTATGCCGAAATCACGACCGATAAGCCAGAAAAATCGTTGCTTGAGCCAATCAACCCGCAATCAGGCCGCAACAATCAAGGTAAATTGACCGTTCGTCATCAAGGTGGCGCAGAAAAACGTAAATATCGGATTATCGACTTTAAACGCAACAAAGATGGTATCAAAGGCACTGTCGCAACGATCGAGTATGATCCTAATCGCACTGCCAATATCGCTTTGATTAATTATGCCGATGGCGAAAAGCGTTATATTCTTGCTCCCAAAGGTTTAACTGTCGGGATGAAAATTGAATCTGGAGTTACTGCCGATATCGTCATCGGAAACTCCCTTCCGATTCA
>JAQWBC010000128.1 GCA_028707415.1 Candidatus Izemoplasmatales bacterium | reverse complement strand
TACCCCTCCATTTTCTTCATGGGTGATTTTATGATAAATGGCAGCTGCTGACTTTAGCACATTTAAGAGTGGAAGCATCTGAACAAGAGGAAAAACAGCAGAACTAGCGAGTTGGATAATTAAAACTAATGATCCCATACTAATTGCCTGATTAGGACTGTACATCAAGTATATTAACAATCCGAACATGACGATTGATCCAATAGCTTCATTTGTATGACTTTGAAGGGCAGTAAAAAAGTTAAATTTCATCTTCTTTTTTTCTAGTGTCGCTATTTGATTTTTGCTTCGTTTAAGGAACATCTGTTCAATGTTGTTTAGTTTAAGAATTTCTAATCCGTTAAAAGTATTTGCGATGTTAACTGTGAACTTCTCGTTTTCATCTGATTTTTCCTTTTGTAGCCTTACAGTTCTGTCTTCATATAATTTCGAAATTCCCAAAACGATTAAAGAAACGATGAAAATAATTAACCCGACATGCCAGTTAATAAACATGAGAATAGTCAAAAGGGTTACATATGATCCACATCGCAAAATAAAATTAAGTAAAGAAATAAAAAAGGTGTTCTCAAAAGTGTTGATGTCATTAGTGAGATTGGAAATATATACATCACGAGACTTTTGATTGAATTTCTTTAAGCTCATATGAAGAATTTTGTCAAAAGCGCGAAGACGGACAGAAAGTAACACATCACGCATAAAAGCGATTCTTAATAGCCGCGAAGATAAAAACAACGCCGCACTGAGAAAAATATATCCGACGGACAACCAGACGGTATCGTTAAAGAATTCAGGCGTTCCAACTTCAATGGTCTGAAAAATCCGCGCAAAAATAAATGCCTGCAAAACATCAGACACGATGAAAAAGAAACAAGCAAAGATATATTGAACAAAGTGACTCTTCTTCTCGGTTAATAGTTCTTTCATATTAAAAAACCTCACATAATTTCGTTCCTATATTAATTATATTAACATTGAGGTTAATAATCAAGACATTTTTTGCCTTTTTGATAAACATATTGAATTATTATGTAACTTCGTTTTTTTTGGCCAAATGTTTTATAAAAGCAAATCGGTATATAATATCATCAGCTTTTGCCTTACAGAATAAATAATGAGAATCATAATCTACACAAGTGTGAAAAAAAATAAAATTTCCTGTATCTTAAAATGGTTTATAATCCTCATGTTTCTTCATGAAAACTATCTAGTGAGTATCTGATTATGACTTTTATCTCCTTATTTGTTAAAACAATGTTGGGTTTTGTTGGCAATTCTCACAAGAATTAACATTACCGGCACTTCCGTGAGAACACCGACAATGGTTGCCAAAGCCACACCAGGATTCATGGGAAACAAAGCAATAGCGACAGCGACTGCCAGTTCAAAAAAGTTTGAAGCGCCCACAAAGCCAGCAGGTGCAGAAATATTAAATGGTAGTTTAATAACTTTACAAGCGCCATATGTGACAAAGAAAATGATAAACGTCTGGATGATGAGTGGTATGGCTATTAACAATATATGAAGCGGGTTATTCCAAATTAGGTCGGCTTGCATGCTAAAAATGATTACGAGGGTCAATAACAGACCAATAACCGTCACTTTTGAAAGCTTGCTAATGACATTGTTATTCAGAAAATCCAACCCTCTTTACGGATGATGGTTGTTCTGGTAATAATGCCGAGAACTAAAGGGACGACAACAAATAAAAGAATGGAAAGAAACAGCGTTTCCAACGGAATTGTGAATCCGCTGACACCAAGTAAAAGGGCGACAATCGGCGCATAGAGAACTAAAATAATCAGATCATTCGTCGCGACCTGAACCAATGTATAGGCTGCATTGCCTTTCGTCAATGAACTCCACACAAAAACCATTGCCGTACAAGGTGCTGCACCCAAAAGAACGGCACCGGCAAGATATTCCCGGGCAATCTCCTCGGGTAGAATATTCTGATAAATCACCAAAAAAAAGAAGCTGGCAAGCGCAAACATCGTGAATGGTTTGATCACCCAATTGGCAATCCAGGTCACGAATAAACCCTTGGGATTTTTACTGACGTCCTTGATACTCGTAAAGTCAATCTTGAGCATCATCGGAAAGATCATGAGCCAAATCAAAACCGCTATAATGACATTGACATTGGCAAATTCAAATTGATTCAAAAATGTCGGAATCATTGGAAGTAATTTGCCTATCGTCACTCCTACCGCCATGCACAACAAGACCCACACAGTTAGATAGCGATCAAAAAAACTTATTTTCGAATAGTAATTTTTGTTTTCCATAACAAGCCCCTCATATAGATGGTTATCAATATATATTATAGATATCCAATCAATGGTTGTCAATGCGTATTTAGAGCTGTTTATACCGGAAACGAAAGTTTCTCAAGTTGACTAAAACTTTTTCTAAAAAGCAATTTACTTACGGCAACGTTTCGCCACCACCCAAAGTGGAATGGTGTGTATCTTGCATATTTCTCAACTTCCATTATTAAACCAAGATACCCAAGCATAATCGCATAGCGGATACGTTCATTATCGGTAACGATGAGCGGTGAATCGCTTTTTTTATTATATAATTCTATGGCTTTTTGTTTATGATCTAATGATAAGTTCATGAAATCGAGGCAGACAAAATCACTAATTCTATCGCCCCAAAAACAACGTTCCAAATCGATTAAAGTCAGTTTCAATTCTCCATTTTCCTTTGTACAAAAAATATTGGGTGGCCAAATATCAAAATTTACCAAACAACTTTCTACCTTTTCTAAAAGCAACTGGTTTTGTTGAATATAGTGAAGTAATAATTCTCCATTGCGAGTGCTTCTGTTAAATCGGCGACAATCCATAATAAGATTGTTTACCATTGATGATAATGCCAAATACCAGTTGTCAAATAATCCGTTTTGACGATACCCGTATTTTTCACCCTTAATCGAATGTATTTGAGCAACCATTTCCGCCAATTTTGCTGTAACCGAGGCTTTCTCTTCTAGCGTCAGTTTTAATTTGTTAATCTGCGTGCCACTAAGTCTTTCCATAATAAAGAAACCCGAAGGTATATTCATACATGTAAAATCTGAAAAAAAGATTGCAGGAACTTGGATATTGGTCTTTTCGTGAATTAAGGAGTAAAAAAACACTTCTTGTTTTATCATTTCGTTTTCATATGTTAATGTCCCAGTAAGATTGGGTGGGGCGATTTTAATTACATATGCTTTTTTATCGGCATCAACAGCATAAATACTATTGAATTCGCCATTCCCTAAAATTGATATGTTGGAAGCGTTAAATTTGTTAGCCTCTGCGAATAAACTATCAATTTGCTCAGATTTTATCCGGTATTTGCTTTTGCTTCTCATCTCTTCCTCCATATTTATTGGATTTTATTAATTAATTATACTCTTAAATGAATGTATTTTAAGCATGATTTAATCGGTTATTGAAACAATCAAATGGTTTTCAGAAAGCAATAATTAAAATATTAAATATTTTTGCATAAATCTCCTCGACTCGAAAATAGAGCGGTGTGATATTGATTAATCTTGACGAAGACAGTTAATACATTTTATCGCTGATAAGTTTTTATCTTTCACTTCCAACATGATATCAACATCCGCGATTTTAGCGACATAGTTTAAAAACGGATCGATAGCTATTGTTAAAGAATGTGATCCACGTTTTTTCTGAGCATCTTGCTGCGAGTAATGGGTTTTTTGTCTTCCATCACCGTCTTTCCATGTTTTACCGGCCTTTTTAATCCACTCCGCATCTGTTACTTCGGAACTAAAAGGATTGATTTGGTTATGTAGATTATCATAAACAACGGGAATCGAAAGCGCTTCTGCAATGTGCAAAACTTCGTGAATGTTATAACATTTTTCATCGTTTTCGATGACCACTCTGCTTCTAACAAAATCGGGTAAAGTTT
>JAQWBC010000127.1 GCA_028707415.1 Candidatus Izemoplasmatales bacterium | reverse complement strand
GTTAAGAAGAGCCGCAATCGAAGAGATAACGGCATTAAGAATAAATCGATTGATACCGGATAAAAGCCTTGAATTTAATCGCGAAGCGTATCAGTTTAGTAGTGAGCCTTTTGAATTGATTGCGAAGATTCGAACGATGAATCAATTAAATGCTTGTATCGAAACGGGAATCAAAACTGTTTATTATGAAGAAGCATTAAACCTTGATGAACAAGCATTTAAGGATTTATCACTATGGAAAATTAAACGCAGGATATGGCCGGAAATAGACAATTTCATTGCTAGAGATAACCTTGTGGCAAATGAGATTGGAACGATAAATGCAAATCAAGGAAAGACAATGGTTGGGGATATCTTTTTAAATGTGACCAATAGCGAAACCATTGAGTTATTATCGAGGTATGGTTTAAAAAGTGTAACATTATCTTTGGAAGTAAATCAGGAGCGAATCCGGGAACTGGTAAAACGGTATGAAGTTAAATATCATACTAAACCCAATTTAGAAGTAGTCGTTTATGGCAAAACCGAACTAATGTTATCTAAGTATTGTCCGATTGCGAAAACGATGGGTTCTAATAAAACCGACTGTCATTTATGCGAACATAATCAGTACGCTTTAAAAGATCGAATGGATTATGAATTCTTGTTAGTAAATGATGGCATTTGTAATATTCGGGTTTTAAACCCTAAACCGCTGTGTCTTATTGATTTTGTCGGTTTCTTCCAAACGGCGGGGATAACAAAACTCAGGATGGATTTTACGACTGAGGATTATAATGAAACTCAAGAAATGATTGAAGCGTTTCAAAAAGCCATCAGAAAAGAAGCATATCTAATCAATCGACATATGATGACTTATGGGCGATTCTTGAAATAAAACCAAGGGTATTATTAATAGCGATTTAGCCTTGCTAATCGCAATTTAATAACAGCCCTGGCGTTGTGTTTGCTAGGGTAAAAAATCTTTTTTATAATCTTTATTTTTCAAGCAGTTATGATATAATTAGATAGACTGAAAGCGTTTCAGGCGAGAGGAGTATTTATATATATGAAGGAATATGAAGCAAAATCAATTAAAAACGTCATCATTCTCGGACACCTCGGAAGCGGAAAAACTTCGCTTACGGAATCGCTGATTTTTACTTCCGGTGGCATTGAAAAGAAAGGTGAAGTCGAAAAGAAGAACACTATTTCTGACTTTACAATTGAAGAACAGACGCGGATGGCGTCACTTTCGACCGCCATCGTCCCTGTAGAATTCAAAACGGACAAAATCAATTTTCTTGATGCCCCCGGTGCCGATGAATTTATCGGTGACATCAGTTACGCGATGAAAGCGGCAAGCGGAGCTATCTTAGTTCTTGATGCGACCAAGGGTGTTGAGGTTGGTGCGGAAAAGATGTGGAAAGAGATTCGGAAGAATCATCTGCCCGCAATCGTTTTCATCAATAAAATGGATAAAGAAAATGTTAAATTTGATGAAATTTTAGATTTAGTCAGAACTAAGCTTGGTAAACAAACCGTTCCGTTCTGCCTCCCGCTCGGTAAACAAGCGGAATTTAATGGCTTTGTCGATATTATTGATTTAAAAGCACGGATTTATGACGGTCAACAATGTATCGATGGCGAAATTTTCCCAGACAAAATGAAACGGGTTGAAGTTTTGCGACAGGAACTGGTTGAAACAGTTGCTGGAGCGGATGAAACGTTATTAGAAAAATATTTTAACGGGGAAGAATTGACAATCGCCGAAATCAAAAAAGGACTTAAATTGTCGGTTACATCTGGTGAAGCGGTGCCGATTATGGTTGGTGCGGCAACGAAGAATATTGGCGCATTAACGTTATTACATATGATTCATGAATATTTCCCAACGATGGCGGAAGCGGTGCCAGCGGTTGGCACTAAACCCAACAGTGACGAAAAAACGGAACGGAAATGTAGCGATGATGAACCGTTCTCCGCTTTCATTTTCAAAACTTTGATTGACCCGTTTGTTGGCACAATTAATATTATGCATATTAAATCGGGAACGATAAAAAAAGACCAAGAGATATATTCCACTTCCAGTAATGACACGGAAAAAGTCGGACAATTGTTTTTATTGATGGGCAAAACGCAATTACCGGTTGAGGTTGTTCATGCCGGTGACATCTGTGCCGTAGCCAAGATGACGAAGATTTTATCTGGATCCACCGTTTGCGATAAAAAGAACGTGATTATCTATGATAAGCCAATCACTCCGAATCCGACCATGTATGTGGCAATTAAACCTAAGAATAAAGCGGATGAAGATAAATTATCCAATGCATTGGCAAAACTGCAGCTAGAAGATGGCACTTTTGAAATCCGACGGAATAAAGAAACCAATCAATTGCTAATTGGCGGACAGGGAATCATTCATGTCGGATATATTATCGATAAGATGCGAAACATGTTTAAGGTTGATGTCGAAATGTTGGACCAAGATATTGTCTATCGCGAGACAATCAAAGGGACGGCAACAGCTGAAGGCCGGTATGTTAAACAATCGGGTGGATCGGGATATTACGGGGTTGTCACGATGCGGTTTGAACCGATTGCGGATAAGGATTATGAATTCGCCGAAGAAGTATTTGGCGGTGCGGTACCGAGAAACTATTTCCCAGCGGTTGACAAAGGGTTGCAAGATACCTTGGAACATGGATTACTAGCTGGGTTCCCGGTTATCGGGGTTAAAGGCATCTTAACTGATGGTAAGTACCATCCGGTTGATTCTAATGAAATGGCCTTTAAATTAGCTGCTTCATTAGCTTGGAAAGAAGCTTGTCCGAAAGCAAAACCGATTATTCTGGAACCGATTTACCGAATCGAAGTTGTGATTAAAGATGCTTATCTTGGGGACGTTTTAGGCGATGTCAATAAACGGCGAGGACGGGTTCTGGGAATGGAGCCGGCGGATGATGGTTATCAGAAGGTCGTCGCGGAAGTTCCGGAAGCGGAAATTACGAAATACACGATTGATTTGAAAGCAATGACCCAAGGATCGGGAACTTTTTCGAGGGAATTCTTACGGTATGAAGAAGTGCCGGGCAACCTAACGGCCAAGATTATTGAAGATCATAAGAAACCAACTAATAGTTAAAGCAATGAACCGGCGAAAGCCGGTTTTTTAATGCTTTGGTATCTTCACAAAATCTCCACAAAAAGTATGTTGACAGACATAGCACTTTTTGATAAAGTATTATGTGTGACATAGTAGTTTTTTTAACTACAAGTTGACAGATGTTTATCTTATATCAAAGGGGATTTATGATGGAAAAAATTGGGTTATTAATTGACAGTACGACTTTAACGAGACCAGATATTTTGACAAAGCCATATATTAAATATGTTGATTTGCATGTGATGATTGATGGGAAAGATTATCTGGAAAGCGAACTTTCTACGGCGATGATTGTTAAGAAGATTCATGAAACGAAAAAATTATCGACGAGTCAACCGGCACCGGGAGTGTTTTTGGAGAAGTTACAAGAATTTCATCAAGAAGGCTATACTCATGTTTTGATTGTGACGTTATCGGCGGCGATTAGTGGGACATATCAATCGGCATTAATTGCTAAATCATTAGTTGATTTTCCGTTGGAAATTGTTGTAAAAAGCCCGGAAGTTGCTTCATTTGGCGTTGGGCTAGGAATCCCAATGTTAGGAGAAATGATTGAAGCTAAGAAACCTTTTGTGAAGATTCTTAATCGTTATGAAGCGTTGTATAAGGATGCAGCGGTGATGTTTACGTTAGCGGATTTAATGCATTTATTTAGAGGCGGCAGGCTTAACATCGTTTCTGCTTTATTGGGTTCGATTTTAAGAATAAAACCGATTGTGGAAATGATTAATGGGAAATTGGTTTTAGTTAAGAAGGAAAGAACTAATTTAGCTTGTATGAACTTCTTTATGGAG
>JAQWBC010000126.1 GCA_028707415.1 Candidatus Izemoplasmatales bacterium | reverse complement strand
TTCCTTGGAGGCCGTTTGTGAAACCACACTTTACTCTAGCGTCTATTTTTACCGACCATATGATGTTTCAAGCCGGAAAGCCAAGCTATATTTTTGGCAAGTGTCTGAAACGACAAGAAATTCGCATTCGTATTAACGGCTCGACCTTTCGATATAAGACGACCGATACAACCTTTTGCTTTGAACTGCCGGCCATGCCTTATATTAAAGAACCATTTGATTTCGAAGTGGTTTGTCAAAACCAGAAAGAGACGATTCATAATTGTTTAGTTGGCGATATTTTCATCGTATCGGGACAAACAAATATGAAGTTTCCACTAAAAGATACTTACGAGACAAAGGTAAAAGAAAACCCCAATATCCGGTTATATCAAGTGCCGGCTTTGCCATATGCAAATGCTCATTTGGAATTTCCTGATTTTTATACAAATAACGCCTTTTGGGATACGTGTAATTTTGAATCCGCAATGAAATTTTCGGCAATTGGGTACTTTGTAGCGCAAATTCTTCAAAAAGAACAAAACACGCCAATCGGGATTATATCGTGTTGTTTAGATGACTCATCAATCCTATCTTGGGCAGGAATTATCGAATTGTCGCAAACCCCAGAAATGCAAAAATATTTGAGTGCTTATCTGAGTGCGTACGGAAAATATCGTAATATCAATGAATATTCGGATGCCTTTAATTCTCAACTACCAAAATGGTATCATTTCGTTGAAGAAATACAAGCAAATATCAGAGCAGGGATGACGGCGGAAAAAGGATATTTTACCGCGAAGAAAAACAATCCCAGTGTCGAACTGCCAATGGGACCGAAGCATTACAATCGACCAGCGGGCGCCTTTGAGACAATGGTTAGTACGATTACTCCGTTTTCTGTTTGCGGGGTTCTCTTTTATCAAGGGGAATCGGACTGTTTAAATGCAGCAATGTATGAAGACGCCTTTAAAACAATGATTACAAGTTGGCGTCGCGGATTCCAAGATATCGGACTGCCCTTTGTTTTAGTCCAAGTTGCAGGTTATTCATATCCGGATATGCCCGAGACCGCAAGTGCCATAATACGAGAATCGCAAGCCAAATGTATTAATTTTGCAAATAATATTTTTATGACGACTGCCGCTGATTTAGGCGAAGAAAATTATCTTTGCCCACGGGAAAAAACGGTTTTGGCAAACCGTTTGGCAAGTGTTGTTTTGGAAAAAATCTATCATTGTGGAAAAAACACGATGGCACCGGCATTATTTAGTTATCGATGTGTTGAAGGCAATATTATCATCTATACCGAATATAACAACTTAAATCTAGTGTCTCGCTCAAAACGTAATCTCGGATTTAAGATAACCAAAGATGAAATAACATTTGAAAATGTTGAAACCGATCACATCGAACTGTCTGGCAATCAAATAATTATTAAAGATGTTAAAAACATCAAGGAAATCCGGTACAATTTTACTAACTTTCCCCATCTGGATATCTACTCGACCAATGATTTGCCACTTTTACCATTTCGGATTAAAATTACCGCTTAAACAAAAAAAGATAAAACCAAAATCCCGTTTTGGTTTTTTCTTTTTATGATGTATAATAACGGTGGTGATATAGTGAAAAACATTCACGTTAGTGCTAAGGAAATTGCCGAATTTTTGTATGGATCAGGAAATATTACTAGCGAGAGAACTTTGTCAATTCTCGGCGATGAGGGAACGGCAATTCATCAATACTGGCAGGGACTTTATCAAAAAGAAGATCAAAAAGAAGTTACAGTAAAAATCGATATGATCATCGATGATTTTCAAGTAAGTATTACTGGCAGAATCGATGGCATCGTTTATCGTAGTAATGTTTTAACGCTGGAAGAAATTAAATCGACGCATCGTGACTTGACGGAAATTGATGAAAAAACCACACCTGCGCATATGGCACAAGCTAAATTATATGCATATATGTACATCAAAGAACACGCCCTCAAGAACATTGTTGTCTGGCTTACTTATATCCGGATTGAAGACAAAGAAACAAAAATAATTGAAAAGAAATATACCGAAAAGGCTTTATATAAATACTTTGTTAAGATTATTAATGAATATTTAGCATGGGAACGAAAAATCCAACTGCACGAGGAATCACGGTTAAAGTCCATCGAAGGTTTATCCTTTCCGTTTGCCCAATACCGAACCAATCAACGAGAACTCATGGGACACGTGTACAGAACGGTATTGGACCGTGATATTCTATATGCCATCGCTCCAACCGGCATCGGTAAAACGATAGCTACGATTTTTCCAGTATTGAAAGCAATCAATGACCCCGCGGAAAAAATATTTTATCTTACTGCAAAAAACGATGGCAAGCAAATCGCACTCGACACAATGTCGCTACTTGAAAAAAGCGGGTTAATCGCTAAAACATGCGAAATAACAGCCAAAGATTCAATGTGTTTTCTAAAAGAACGCGACTGCGATCCTGAAGTTTGTAAGTATGCAAAGGGCTATTATAATCGTGTGTATAAAGCTATCGATGATTTGTATGAACATGAAACGATTATGCGCAAAGATATTATCAAGACATACGCTCGTCAACATCGGGTTTGCCCTTTTGAATTGTCGCTTGATATCTCTAATTATGCGGATTTGATTGTCGCGGACTACAATTATGCTTTCGATCCCCGAGTACATTTAATTCGCTATTTTGAAGATGATCGGTATAAACCAATCTTGTTGGTAGATGAGGCGCATAACTTGATTTCGCGCGGAAGGGACATGTATAGTGCCACCGTGTCAATGGTAAATTTGCAAAAATTACAAGAATTATCCAAACCGCTAAAACCATCGCCCTTAAGAGAAATCAAGAAATTAATCGACATTTTCGCTGAATATCAGATCGACATGCTTGATGTCGATTTTGTCAAAAAGGAAAACATCAACGAATATCTCATTCAAACGATTAAGAAACTTTTGTTCAAATTGGACAGAATTATGATGGAAGGATCAAAAAAGATTCCCAATAAAAATGCTATCTTTTTAATATACTTTGATTTGGTTCAATTTATCAAGATTAGCGAATTCTTCGACGACCGGTTTGTTTTCACCATGGAACGGATTGAAAACCAAGATTTTCTAATATCGATTCGTTGCCTTAACGCGAGCAAATATTTGCTTTCGACGATTAAAGATCATGCAAGGGCATGCATCTTTTTCAGCGCCACTTTGGATCCAATTTACTACTATAAACAGTTATTAACTGCCAATGTCGGAAAAGATATAAAATTAGATTCTGCTTTTTCGCAGCACCATTTACTATTAGGAGCAATTGATGATGTATCTACTCGTTACGCCGATCGTCAAGAATCAATTACTAAGATTATTGAAGTCGCGAAAGCCCTTGTGACAAGTAAACGCGGTAATTACATCTTGTTTTTCCCGTCTTATCAGTATTTGCAGATGGTCCGTGAACAACTAGATATCGACACGAACAAGTATGAAATCATCGTTCAAAAAAAAGAAATGAATTATTATGAGCGTAAAGAGACCATTGAAATGTTCAAAACTGCTTCTAAAAAAACGCAGGTGGGAATGTTTGTCATGGGTGGAGTTTTTGGAGAATCAATCGATTTGATCGGCGACATGCTTTCAGGCGTTTTGATTGTGGGAGTCGGATTGCCAGCATTATCGCCGTTTAATAACTTGTTACGATCACACTTCGATAACGAATTTAACAGCGGATTCGACTTTGCTTACACATATCCCGGTTTAAATAAAGTCGTTCAAGCGGTCGGAAGAGTCATTCGCAGTGAATCTGATCGCGGAATCGCATTGCTCGTCGATGACCGTTTTACTTCCCGCAAATACTTATCAATTTACCCAAAAGAATGGAGTCATCTTCGAACTATTAATGATTTAAAGTACTTAAAAAAAGTGATTCGCGATTTTTGGAAAGTTGGAGAAC
>JAQWBC010000125.1 GCA_028707415.1 Candidatus Izemoplasmatales bacterium | reverse complement strand
TGCTAAAACCGAGCCTAAAACACTCGCCGGCACGACCAATGGGTCACCGACCATTTCATTGAGTTTGTTTCCCAAGGTTGCGGTTAAAATCTCGGACGTGAAAAATACATTCATTTCCTCGGGAGTCATGCTCAAAGCCTTATTGACATCGACATCATCTAGCGCTTCACAGACGTCATCGCCTTCGGCACAATGATTATCGACGATTAATAAGTTAGCTGCTTGCATCATATCATATAATTCTTGACGTATAATCAGTGTTGAATCGTCAGGATCAAGCACAGCATCAGGCATAATAATAGCTACAGATCCAAGACTCAAGTCTTTGATAAATTTAGAGACAGTTGCGAGAAGAATATCGGAAGCTAATAAATCTTCCATCTTATCTTGTGATAGCATATCATCTTCCGGATTATCTTTTAGTTTATTGATTAAAGACGCATCCATGCTGATGCTAGAAAGCGAATCTGTGTCCGTAATATTCAAAACTCGTACTGCTTGCAATACTTTTTGCATTTCTGCAGTAGTTACCACCGATATTGTCTCGACACCTGCGGTAACAGACGTAATAACGCTAGCAGGGATTACCAGCGGATCGCCAACCATATCATATAGGATTTTGCCTAAGGTTGCCGATAATACTTCTGATTCAAAGAAAATAGTGATTTCACCATCCGTCATGGATAACGCTTTGTCTTGATCGACAGTATATCCTTCAACACATTCCGTATCAAGCGGATCACAAACAACATTAATTAATAATAAATATACCGCTTTGACAGCATAACGAATTTGATCACGGCTAATATAGTCATATTCATCTAGTGCCGTATTGGGAACAACAATCGAAATGTCGCCCAAATCTTGGTTTAACAAAAAATCAGATAATGTTGCATGTAAAATATCGGAAGCTAATAAAGTATTGATTTTTTCGTCATCCAAAGCCCCGCCTTCAGCAACTTCAAGTTTAGCAATAAGCCCAGGGCCCATCTGTAACGAATCATCTTCAAAATCGGTTATTTCTAAAACAGCAATTGCTAAAAGCGCTTTTTGTAATTCTGCGCGCGTGATTATTTCCATTTCTTGGCCTTGGTTTTCTTCAGGGTAAGATACCAAGACATTAGTTTTAACGATAGCGGGAATAACTAAAATATCCCCAGCCATTTCTCCCGCCATGTCTGCTAAAAGATGACCGATAGTGGCACAAAGGATGTCGGAAGCCAGTAATGTTTCAGTCTGAGCTTCCGTAAGTGTTAAGACATTCGCAAGGTAATCGGGGTCTAATTCCTGACAATCAGTGTCATCAGGATCGCAGACTCTTGGAGTCGCCACTAATTGGACCGCATGAATCATTCTTTCTAATTCAATTGCTTTAATATAACCGTTTTCGTCAAGACTAGCTGTCGGAACGACTAAAGAAAACTCTCCTAAATCCATTCCTAAAAGCAGAGTAGAGAAAGTTGCGACTAAAACACGAGAACTTAGTAGAGCATCGATGGCATCTTCAGAAAATGTACTGATATCCGATATTTTAGGATTAGTGATATCAAAACCCGCTTCGCCACCGGCGAAAGCAGCGATTTCTGATAAAGCTTCTAAAATTAACTGTAATTCACCTTTGATATCTGTTGATCCGCGCCAATCAATATCAGATGGTATTTCAATCATATCGAGAAACTCAAAACCGGATTCACCTGAAAAAATATTGATTAAAGCTTCAGTGATTAGTTCTGATTCTAGGATAATAGTAAAATCAATATTGGCAGCTGCCGCCATAATTAAGCCGAAATCTTGAGAGGAGATGGCTCCATATGTAAGACCCGAATCAAGTATTTCTTTCATGATTGATCCGATAGCATAGAATTCCGTTTTCCAATCTAAATCAGTGGGAACAACGATAAATGCGGGAATCATATCCCCAGCCATTTCTAATAATGGCTCGGCCGCGACAACAGCAGCGAGGGTCAACAGTCCTGAATCACCCATGGAATTGAAAAAGTTCTGAACTAATTCTCCATCAATTTCCACAGTTTCGTAGTTGATGCCATCTGGGTCAAAAACACCAATTGCATCGGCAATAATTAGCATATTATTGGCAATTACTCCAAGTTGAGCTATCTCTGCTTCCCAGTCGATGGCATATAGATCAGCTATTTCATCATCACCCATTTCCACATCAGACAATGTTAAAGCATATTCAATGCCCAAGGGGATTAGTGAAGTTATCAAACCGGAATGGATTAAATTATCGAACACTTCGGTAACCTGTTCGGAACTAATACTACCGATATTTTCTGTTCCAGTAATACCTGAATTAATTACCAAACCAGCTAATGCGGCAAATATTGAAAGTTCTTTGCGAAGCGAAATGTTCACCGCTTCCGAGGTTTCATCTCTGACATTGGGATTATAATTAAATGATAAAACCGAATCAAATAGGTATAAGTTAAGAGCGAGTTCTTCACCAGCAGAATCTGTCATTTTCACTTGAGAAGTCGTTGTTACAACAAAATTACTGTTGTAAGCATTGACAAGTTCGCGGATAGTTGCTACCGCATCACCTAATTCTTCGGGGAATGCAAAATCGGCTTCATTTTGTTCTGATACCGGTAACAGCGAATAACTGGCTTCATACAGACTGTTTCTCGGGAATTCCATCACAACTTGATCAACCGGAATTTCCGTTTCTTCGGGAACAAGGGTAACCAAACTATCACAAACGCTTACTAATCCACCAAGAATAATAATGGTTACGAAAACGGAAATTGCCCCTTCTAACAATCCAAAGACACCGCCAACAAGACGGTTTTTCGAAGCGTATTTTTCGTCAATTTTCCGAGTACTGAGAAAAATCGCACGAATGATTGCACAAAGGAGTTTATAGATTATAAAGATTATGGTAAAATATATTAAAGTATAGGCGATTTTAATTACGAATACTCCAAGTCCAGTAGATAAGGCCACAAATTGTGGATTCGTGATCATCGAGCCTATTTGCGAACCCAGGAACCTCTCAATCAGAATCGGAATAGCTTGCGAAATTGTGGTAATCCCCGCTAACTCAGGCATAAATGATCCAACTGCAGATCCCAGCCATGGCAGTTCCACTGTCCAAAGAAAATTGACAACCATATCAATCGTAACAAAGAACACTACATAAAAAATCAATGTCGTCAGAAATGAAAAAAGTGATTTTTTGAAACCCTTCAAAAAACCAAATATCATTCCCAACCCAAGTCCCGAATAAAAGATAATATTTAAATAAAGGGCAAAATCTAAATTATCAAGATTAATGTCTTGCATGTATTTCCCTCCATTGACTGTTGTAGATAATTATGGTCTATGTATTATTATATATATTTTATCATAGATATCAACGCCAGTGCGCGATAAAACGAAAGAAATATTTAGTTTTATTGTACTTCTATATGAAATTTTATATTAGCGGTGGTGTAATAATGCGAAAAAAAATACTTGTTATCATTGTTGCTATTTTACTAACATTCATTGAAGGATGCTCATTTTTTCCGTTTTTTACGTCAACTTCAAGTTATACCACCCTCTTTGTCCCAGTCACGATAAGCGGTACCGTAACCTATTTTGATGATGACTATTATAACTATGCCGACTATTATTCCCCCACATATGATATTACCGATATGGATGTTTATAACAATATTTTAATTGACACTCGTAATTTAATTCGCCATAGCAATATTTCCATCAGTGCCACTTTCTATTCACAACAATTGGATCCCTTTGGAGTCCCTAAAACCACGGTTATCGACACATCATATAGCTCTGGTATCATCTTTACTGTTGATGAAAACTATTTTTATGCTTTAACAAATTTTCATGTTATTAACAACGATGGCAATGAACCTTTTTATTGGATTTCGACCTTTCAAGATGATAGCGGATCTGAAGGCGAAGTTGTCTGTTTCGACGCTGAATTGGATTTGGCGGT
>JAQWBC010000007.1 GCA_028707415.1 Candidatus Izemoplasmatales bacterium | reverse complement strand
GCCGTTATTATTAAAGATGACCTCAGTCCGAAAGGGACCCGGATCTTTGGACCGGTTGCCCGCGAGTTAAGAGATGCTAATTTTACAAAAATCGTCTCTTTAGCTCCAGAAGTATTGTAGGGGGACGAATATGAACTTAAAAAAAGGCGATAAAGTAATTATCATCTCGGGTGCCGATAAAGGTAAACAAGGTACCATCACTAAACTGTTACTTAAATCAGGACGCGTTGTCCTTGATGGCGAAGGTTTAACTAAAATCAAGAAACATTTGAAACCTTCACAATCCAATCCGGATGGCGGCATCATTGACCTTGATCGTGCGATTAATGCATCTAATGTAATGTTGCAGGACCCAAAGACCAAAAAGCCGACGCGAATCGGATATAAGACCATCACAAAAAAAGTCAAAAAACAAGACGTCACCGAAGTTGTTAGATTCGCAAAAAAATCCGGCGAAGTCTTAAAATGATGGGAGGAGAAAATAAATGAATCGATTACTCGAAAGATACCAAAGCGAGATTATGCCCGCAATGCAAGCTAAATTTAATTATACCTCCGTCATGGAATGCCCGAAGATTAGCAAAATCGTTTTGAACATCGGTGCTGGCGACGCTGTCGCCAATCCCAAAGTTCTTGACGATGCCGTTGCTGAACTCATGCAAATTACTGGTCAAAAACCAGTTATAACTAAAGCAAAAAAATCAATTGCGAATTTCAAACTTCGTGAAGATATGCCCATCGGGTGCAAAGTAACACTGCGGGGTGTGAGAATGTATGATTTCTTCGACAAACTTGTTACCATCGCATTACCGAGAGTCCGTGATTTCCGCGGAGTAAATCCGAAAGGTTTCGATGGACGGGGCAATTATACTTTGGGAATCAAAGAACAATTGATTTTCCCGGAAATCAATTATGACAAAGTCAACAAAGTTCGTGGCATGGACATTGTCATCGTCACTACTGCGAACAGCGACCAGGAAGCATTCGAATTGTTAAAACAACTCGGCATGCCTTTCCGGAAGAATTAGGAGGCGCACAATGGCTAAAACATCGCAAAAAATCAGACAAAAAAGAGGATCGAAATTTCCGGTCCGCGATTATAACAGATGTGAAAGATGCGGTCGTCCGCACTCCGTTTACCGCAAGTTTAAATTATGCCGTATTTGTTTCCGTGAACTGGCTTATAAAGGTCAGATTCCCGGCGTTACGAAATCCAGTTGGTAATGGGAAGGAGGCACTATTAATATGGTTATGACAGATCCGATCGCGGACATGCTTACACGCATCCGCAACGCGAATCAAATGAAACATGAAACCGTGGAAATGCCAGCATCAAAATTAAAGTCAGAAATTTTGACACTTCTAAAAAATGAAGGCTACATCACGGATTTTAAACTCGTCAGCGATGGTGTCCAAGGGACCATCCGCGTCACATTGAAATACTTGCATAACAAAGAAAGAGCTGTTAGAGGTTTAAAGAAAATCTCGAAACCGGGCTTACGTGTATATGCAAAAACCGACGAAATTCCCCGAGTTTTAAACGGCCTCGGAATTGCGATAGTCTCGACTTCTCAAGGTCTTATGACCGATCGAGAAGCTCGAAAAAAACAAGTCGGCGGCGAAATAATCGCCTATATTTGGTAATAACATCATCGAACTCTCATCTTATCAGCGTAAAATAAATATTGGAGGTGCAAGAAAGGTATGAGTCGTATTGGTAGAAAAACGATCATACTTCCTGTAGGAGTTACTTGCATTGTAGATGAACACAATCATGCTACAGTAAAAGGACCTAAGGGAGTACTTGAATTTACATTTCATCACGATATCACAGTCGTTTCTGCTAATAATGAAATTTCTGTAACCCGGCCATCAGATTCGTTACAACACCGCGCTTTACATGGTACTACTCGCGCGTTGCTGAATAATATGGTTACTGGAGTGACACAAGGATATCATAAAATCCTGGACATCAAGGGTGTTGGATATCGAGCTTCATTAAAAGACAGTAAAACGTTAGTATTAGCAGTCGGGTATTCGACACCGGTCGAGATGATGATTCCCGAAGGATTAACCATTGAAATTCCGCTTAACACCGAAATTCATATCAATGGTATCGACAAACAAATGGTTGGAGAATTCGCTGCCACAATTCGCAAAGTCCGTCAACCAGAACCCTATCTGGGCAAAGGTATCCGTTATCGGGGCGAATTTGTACGTCATAAAGAAGGAAAGACTGCTAAAAAATAGCAGATGGGTGACAAAAAATGTATAAACCAGTAGATAAAAATGCTCAACGTATCAAAAGACACGGAAGAGCAAGAGTGACCATCACCGGAACAGCCACCAGACCCCGTCTGAACGTCTTTCGTTCCAACAAAGCAATCTATTGCCAAATAATCGACGACACAGTTGGAAGCACTTTGGTGTCTGCCTCTTCGCTGGAAATTGAAAATTGCAAGGGCGCAAACGTTGAAGGAGCCAAACAAGTTGGCGCCTTAATCGGTAAGAAATCCTTGGAAAAAGGGATCACTTCAGTCGTTTTTGACCGGGGCGGATACATTTACCATGGAAGAGTCAAAGCATTAGCCGAGGCTGCTCGTGAAGCAGGGCTACAATTCTAGTGAAGGAGGAAACCCAATGCAAGCAGACAATATGAAGGGAAATCGGGACAATAAAGAACATAGATCCCGTAAACCATTCGTCAAAGAAGAAAAATTATTCGAAGAAAAAGTTGTCCATATCGGCCGGGTGACGAAAGTCGTCAAGGGCGGTAAGCGGTTCAGCTTTGCAGCTTTGGTTGTCATCGGCGATCGCAAAGGTAATGTCGGATTCGGATCCGGTAAGGCCAGTGAAGTCCCGGATGCTATCAAAAAAGGTATTGAAGATGCCAAGAAAAATATGTTTAAGATTAGCATTAGTGGAACAACTGTTCCTCATGAATGTTTAGGCGTATTTGGGGCCGCGAAGGTATTTATTCGTCCAGCTGTTGAAGGAACCGGAGTCATTGCCGGCGGCGCTGTTCGTGCAGTTCTCGAATTGGCTGGAGTCCAAGACGTTCTTTCCAAATCTCTGGGTTCCAACTCACCGATCAATGTGGTTCGTGCCACTATGGCCGCGTTGACATCCATGAAAACAGTTGATGAGATTGCTGAATCTCGCGGGCTAAAGCCTGAGGAGGTTTGGAAATAATGGCACAAATCCAAATATCATTAATAAAAAGTTTAATTGGGCATAAACCCAATCAAATCAAAACGGTAAAAGCTTTGGGTCTAACCAAAGTGCATTCGTCGGTTCTCAAAGAAGATACCGAAGCGATCCGCGAAATGATTGCTAGCGTTAGTCATCTCGTCAAGATCGAAGAGACGAAGTAGGAGGCAGCCGACATGAAATTAAATGAATTAAGACCCATCGAAGGCTCAACCCACGTTGGCAAACGCAAAGGACGCGGAACCAGCAGTGGTAACGGAAAAACAGCTGGTAGAGGATCAAAAGGACAAAATTCTCGCTCGGGTGGGGGAACCAGGTTGGGATTTGAAGGCGGACAAACGCCGTTTTTCAAACGGCTTCCGAAACGAGGATTTACCAATTTCTTTCGGAAAGAATTTGCCATCGTCAATGTCAGTCAGTTAAATGACTATGCCGAAGGCACGGTTATAACCCCAGAATTATTATTAAAAGATGGAAAAATCAAACGCGTTGAAAGTGGGGTTAAGGTATTGGGCAAAGGAGCTTTGAATGTGAAGCTGACAGTTCAAGCCCATCAATTTTCCAAATCTGCCAAAACGATGATTGAATCGGTTGGCGGCAATGCAGAGGTGATTTAACCATGGAAACTTTAAAAAAAGTTTTCCGAAACAAAGATATGATGAAACGCATCGGTTTCACTTTGTTAGCTTTCTTTATTTTCAAGTTGTTAACCTATGTGACGATGCCACTCATTGATGCCACAAAACTACAATCACTTTTTGAAAACAGTGGCTTCTTGGGAATCGTCAACTCAATCAGTGGTGATGCTTTAAGAAACTACTCAATCATTGCTTTAGGTATTAGCCCTTATATCACTGCTTCGATTGTCATTCAACTCTTACAAATGGATATTATTCCTGCTTTAAAAGAGTGGAGCGAAGAAGGCGAAGTTGGTAAGGCTAAAACAAATCGACTAGTAAGGTATGTTGCTATTGGTTTAGCGTTTGTCCAAGCGATTGCCATGACTTTTGCATTTGACAGTCAATCTACGGATTTGTGGAAATTCGGTGTTGAAAGTTGGGCAACAGCTGGTGGTGCTAACTTGTGGTTCTTGGTCTACTTCTATATCGCCATTGTCTTGACTGCCGGAACGGCGTTCATGATTTGGTTAGCGGATCAGATTACACTGCATGGAATCGGTAATGGTTCATCCATGTTAATCGTTGGTGGTATCATTATTTCTTTCCCAGGAACGATTACATCGTTAATTCAGTATTATATCTCCGGTGATACCGACGCGCTTTCAACGGTATATTCCAATCCAGGATCGGTAGTCGCATATATTCTCTTTGCGGTATGCATTCTCCTCTTTGTCATCATTTTGGTGGGCATTACTTACATGGAAGGTGCTCAACGCCGAGTTCCGATTCAATATGCAAATCGTCCGGCTGGATCTAAATTTGCCGGGAAATCCGAATCGAATATTCCGATTAAGTTGAATACTTCCGGAGTTATTCCCGTCATTTTCGCTTCGATTATTTTATCGTTGCCGACAACAATTTTCAATTATATCGATTTCGGCGACAGTACCGCACTCGAAAATTGGTTAGATCAAATTTTTAATTATGATCAACCCATTGGTTTTGCGATATATATGATCTTAATATTTGCTTTCTCATTCTTTTATTCATTCATTATCGTTTCCCCAGAAAAAATCGCTACCAATCTCCAAAAACAAAACGCTTATATTCCTGGTGTTAGACCGGGATTTGAGACCGAAACTTATTTAACAAAAACGTTATTTAAAGTTACTATTGTCGGGGCGCTTTACTTGGTCATTGTGGCAATTCTGCCAATCATTGCCTCGATGGCATTAGGGCATTCTTATGCTCAAATCGGGGGAACGTCACTGTTGATTATCGTTGGTGTAGCGTTAGAAACAGCGAAACAGATTGAGACCGACACACAGGACAAAGCCTACGTCGGTTTCATGAAATAACCAGGTTTATCATGAATTTGCTAATAATGGGAAAACCCGGTGCTGGTAAAGGCACACTAGCATCGATTATGCAAGACAATTATCATATTACTCACATCTCCACCGGAAATATTTTCCGCGAAGAAATCGCCAAACAATCACCACTTGGGATTGCCGTGGAAAGTTTCATCACCAAAGGAGAGCTCGTGCCCGACGAACTTACTAACAATATCGTCAAGAGCGTTTTAACCCAGGGACATTTTCCCAACGGATTCATGCTCGATGGATACCCTCGCACCAAAGATCAAGCCATCGCTTTAGATCGAATTCTTACTGAATTGAATATGCCACTTAATTTTGTCGTTGACATTGAAGTCGATGATGAGGTTTTGTTAAAACGGATTACCGGGCGACGTGTTTGTTCAGGATGTAATACCATTTATCACATCTCACTCCACCCATCCATTAAACAGGATGTCTGTGATGTGTGTGGCGGAATCCTCATCCAGCGCGAAGACGACAAAGAAGAATCAGTCAGAAAACGAATCCAGATTTACAATCAAAAAACGGAACCACTACTTGATTATTATCGACAAAAAAATCTCATTGTAACTCTTGACGGTCGGTTTAAACGAGAAGACGTCTTTGAATTCGTTGAAACCAAATTGGGTATCACACATGGTAACCATTAAATCGTCTCGTGAACTCGATTTAATGCGAAAAGCCGGACGAATTGTTGCAATAGCGCATCAAGAAGTCGCAAGTCACATTAAACCCGGAGTTTCAACACAACAATTAGATGAGATTATCGACCGTGTCATCCGCTCACACGAAGCAATTCCATCATTTTTGCACTACAATGGTTTCCCAGCAAGTTCTTGCATTTCGGTAAACGAAGTGGTAGTTCATGGTATACCTGATCCAAAAAAAATCCTTAAAAATGGTGATATTGTCTCTGTCGACATTGGCGCTATATACAAGGGATATCATGGTGATGGCGCCTGGACTTACCCTTGCGGAACCATTTCCGAGGCCGCAAAAAGACTACTCACCGGAACCGAAGCAAGTCTGTTCGCGGGACTTGGAAAAGCAAAAAGTGGAGCTCGGCTTACTGACATTTCCCATGCGGTTCAGGAATATGCCGAATCGCTAGGATTAAGCGTTGTCAGGGACTTTGTTGGTCACGGTATCGGTACTAGCATGCATGAAGATCCACAAATACCCAACTTTGGATTACCCGGAAAAGGCATCACTCTGCGACCGGGCATGACAATCGCCGTTGAACCGATGATTAATGCCGGCAGAAAAGAAGTAAAAGTACTAGCGGACGGATGGACTACCATTACGATGGACAAATCGCTTTCTGCTCACTTCGAGCATACGGTTTTGATTACCGATACTGGTTACGAAATCCTTACCAAGGTATAGAAGGAGTGATTCAATGACAAAAAAAGACGATGTAATCGAAATGCTTGGCACAGTTGTGGAAGTTTTACCCAATGCGCAATTCATTATCGATTTGGAAATCGGCCATCGAATCATCGGCCACGTTTCTGGTAAAATCCGTATGAACTACATACGCATTTTACCAGGTGATAAAGTCAAAGTTGAATTATCAACTTATGATTTAACACGTGGACGCATCACTTACCGTATCAACGGATAAAAGTATAAACATACAGGGAGGTAAATGGTATGAAAATCAGACCATCTGTAAAGAAAATCTGTGACAAATGCAAAATTATCAAGCGCCACGGCGCAGTTATGGTGATTTGTGAAAATCCCAAACATAAACAAAGACAAGGAAAATAGGAGGTAAACAATGGCACGTATTGCAGGAATAGATGTTCCTAGAGAGAAACGCGTCGTTATTTCTTTGACGTATATTTACGGCATTGGGGATACTTTATCAAAAAAGATTCTCGCCGCCGCTAATGTATCAGAGGACAAACGAGTTAAGGATTTAACGGAAGACGAACTCGTTAGAATTCGTTCTGAAGTTGCTAAATTTAAAGTGGAAGGCGATTTGCGCCGTGAAGTCAGCTTGAATATAAAAAGGTTGATTGAGATTGGTTCTTACCGCGGAAGCCGTCATCGTAAAGGTTTGCCAACCCGTGGACAAAATACGCGGAATAACGCAAGGACCCGTAAAGGCCCACGCAAAACCGTTGCGAATAAGAAGAAATAGAAGGAGGAAAATAGAATATGGCACGTACAGTTGTAAAAAAACGCCGTGTGAAGAAGAACATTCCTCTTGGGGTGGCACACATTCACTCGACTTTCAATAACACAATCATTACTATCACCGATCCGGTCGGAAACGCCATTGCTTGGAGTTCGTCTGGAGCTATCGGATACAAAGGCAGCCGTAAATCGACGCCTTTCGCTGCCGGCCTCGCAAGCGAAGCCGCTGCGAAAGCCGCTATGGAAAACGGTGTTCAAAAGGTTGAAGTCTCCGTCAAGGGTCCAGGACCCGGCCGCGAAGCAGCTATAAGAAGCTTACAAGTTGCAGGACTGGAAATTACCGCGATTAAGGATGTCACGCCGGTTCCTCATAACGGCTGTCGGCCTCCCAAACGGCCTCGCGGTTAGGGGGTAAAAATTTGAAGGACTTAAAATTCGAAAAACCAAAAACCATTACTGAAGAAATTAACGATAACTATGGACGGTTTGTCATCACGCCTCTCGATCGTGGCTTCGGTATCACGATTGGTAACTCTTTACGACGGGTTTTATTGTCTTCATTGCCCGGTGCGGCAATCATCAATACCCAAATCGATGGGGTCCAACATGAGTTTACTGCCATCGAAAATGTGGTTGAAGATGTCACCACGATTGTTCTGAATTTAAAAGGCGTCGTTCTAACAATTGACTCAGCTAATCCAAGTGTTGAAAAGCGGTTGGAAGTCATCGCCGAAGGTCCATGTGACGTTAAGGCGTCTGATATCCTCGCTGATGATGAAGTAAATATCATTAATCCGGATCATTTTATTTGCCATGTTAATAAAGGCAAACGCTTCCGGATGGTTATGCACGCTCGTCGTGGCAACGGTTATGTCAATGCCAACAAGAATGCTCAATATGATAACATGGTTGGTGTCATCCCGATTGATAGTTTGTATACGCCAATCGTTCGTGCGAACTACACAGTTGATAAAACACGTGTTGACGATTCCGCCGATTATGATAAACTTATTGTCGAAATCTGGACTAACGGTTCGATTGGACCTAAAGAAGCAATCGGCATGGCGGCTAAAATGCTTATCGACCATCTCTACTCAGTTGTCGAGTTATCGAATCGCGCTTTAGCAGAAGATTTCATGATTGAACGCAAGAGCGAAGAGTCATCGCGTAATTTAGAAAAACCGATTGAAGATCTTGACCTTTCGGTTCGAAGCTACAATTGCCTCAAACGCGCAGGCATTCATACTCTCGGCGAATTAATTGAAAAAACTGAAGAAGATATGATGAAAGTTCGGAATCTAGGCAAAAAATCGTTAAAAGAAGTCAAACAGAAGCTTGAAGAACTTAATTTAAGCCTGGCAAAACACTAATTTGGTAGGAGGTAAATCACATGTCAAGAGGATACAGTAAACTTAATCGCCGGAGTGATAACCGAAAGGCTTTACTCCGTGACTTATCCACTCAACTGATTATGCATGGAAAGATTGTCATCTCGGCCATTAAAGCCCGAGAAATCAAACGGGTTGTTGATAAGTTAGTCACATTCGCGAAAAAAGGGGATTTGCATTCGATAAGATTAGCGGAAGAAACCGTGCGAGATTTGTCAATCAAAGATCAAACGGCACTCCAAATCTTGTTTAAAGAAATCGGCCCCAGATATAAAGATCGTAACGGCGGTTATACTCGCATTTATAAAATTGGTTATCGCAAAGGCGATAGTTGCCCAATGGCAATCATCGAATTTGTCTAATCCTATAACGACAAGTTACCGTGCCCAAGTGGCACGGTTTTTTGTTAGAACTAAGGGAAATATCAAACAATCGAAAAATAATAATTGAAGATAGATTTATAATTATCAGGGTAATGGGGCATGAAGAAGCGATTAAATACCCTCGCTTTTTTATTCATGTTTTGATATAATTAAGCAGCATGGTGGTGATGAAATGAGCTACATTGACATTCAAAATATCAACTTTGCCTATCATCCGAAACGGCCAATTCTTCAAAACCTTTCGCTTTCAATCGACAAAGGCCAATGGATCGCTATTCTCGGGCATAACGGTAGTGGCAAATCAACGTTGGCGAAAGCCATTATCGGTTTGCTGGAACCCGACTTTGGAACAATTGATATCGATGGGATGACCTTATCGCCGACAACAGTTTACGAAATTCGCAAAAAAATCGGGATTGTTTTTCAAAATCCCGATAATCAATTTGTTGGGGTCACGGTTAGGGACGATATCGCTTTTGGAATGGAAAACTTAGGGGTCCCTCAAGCAGAAATGCTTGAAAAAATCGATTTTTATGCCGAAAAAGTCGGGATGAAAGCGTTTCTTGACAAGGAACCTGCGGAATTATCGGGCGGACAGAAACAACGTGTCGCCATCGCGGGTATTTTAGCCATGCAAATGGATGCCATTATTTTTGACGAAGCGACTTCCATGCTTGATCCGACGGCAAGAAGAGAATTGATGGATTATATTCGCGAATTACATAACGAAGGCTTAACAATCATCATGATTACTCACGACATAGAAGAAGCATTATGGGCGCAAAGGCTCGTCATCATCAAAGACGGAACTGTTTTTCGTCAAGGAACACGTGAAGAATTGCTCAAAGAACCAGTAACATTTATTGAGGCGGGATTGGAACTTCCGGTAGGATTACAAATCAGCAACGCTTTAAAACAGATGAACGCTCTTTCTTTGGAATTGGAGGAACATTTATGGGAATCCAGTTTAAAGAAGTAAGTTTCCAATACCCAGGATGGGGAAAGCAATTCTTTGAAGCCTTAAAAGATATCTCATTAACGATTAATGATAAAGATGAATTCATCGCTTTAGTCGGCGAAACCGGCTCGGGGAAGTCAACGTTAGCTCAGCATATGAATGCTTTGATTTTTCCGACTTCTGGAACTGTAGAAATAAATGGCGTTCCCATTACTGCTAAGCGAAACAAAAAAATCAAGTACAATTCAATCCGGCAACAAATCGGACTTGTGTTCCAGTTCCCAGAATACCAGTTATTTGAAGAAACGGTTGAAAAAGATATTATGTTTGGCCCGAAGAATTTTAGAGTCCCCGAGGAAGAAGCCAGGGAAATGGCCAAAAAAGCCCTTAACATGGTGGGGCTCAGTGATAAATATCTGACTCGGAACCCGTTTAATTTATCCGGCGGCGAAAAGAAAAGAGTATCAATTGCCGGTATTTTAGCGATGAATCCCAAGATTCTGATTCTTGACGAACCGACCTCCGGGCTCGATCCGGCTGGAAAAAAATTGTTAATGAATTTGTTTAAGAGCATCCAAAAAGAAACCGGAAAAACAATTATTATTATTACTCACGATATGGATCTTGTCTATGAATATACCAATCGAGTATTGGTCTTAAATGAAGGAATGTTGGAATTTGACGGAACTCCGGATTATTTGTTTCACCGTCACGATATTGATAAGTGGCATCTTGATTACCCAGCAACTATTAGCGTATTAAGATCAATTAATGATAAATTTCATTACAACCTTGACATTTATCAAAAAACGATTGATGCCGCTGTTTCCACCATTGCGAAAGCGGTGCAATCATGAAAAACGTTATCATTGGCCAGTATATTCCGGGAAGTAGTTTTTTCTATCACATTGATCCACGCACAAAAATAATTGCTGTTGTAGTCTTAATGGTAGCGACGTTTTTGCTCGAAACAATTTGGCAAGTTTTGATTGGGTTTGGCATTGCTTTAATCCTCATCATTGCCGGACGGGTTCCGATTCGTAAAATTGTCAAGGGATTAAAGCCATTATATGTATTGTTATTATTTACTCTGGTATTTCAGATTGCCTTCAACCGCGTGGGAACGATTGTACTGGATGCGACGATGCAGATATCACCATTTAGCATTTTATTTATGATTGCGGCAACGATTATCTGGCGGTTATTGGCATCATTTAAGAAGTTTTCGCTTCTTTTATTCTTTGCTTATCTTGTTGGTTTATTCTTTATCATGAAAAATTTGGCTTTTTCTCCTCTTTGGACAACTTGGCAGTTGACAATATATGATCAAGGATTAATTATGTCGGGCTTTGTTATAATCCGGCTTTTAATCATCATCACGCTCTCAACGGTTTTGACTCTAACAACTAAACCCACTGAGTTGACACAGGGCTTAGAGAGCCTCCTAAGGCCGCTCAAGGCCATTGGATTGAACTCTGAGGACTTTGCATTAATCATCTCTATCAGTTTGCGTTACATTCCTACGATATTAGATGAGGCCAATAAAATAATGAACGCTCAAGCCAGTAGAGGAGCCGATTTTGCCGAAGGAAGATTGAAAGATAAAGTCGTTCAAGTGATTTCGCTTTTAGTACCGATGTTTATCATTGCTTTCAAACGCAGCGAGGAGTTAGCTGATGCGATGGAATCAAGAAATTTTGTGCCGGGAAAACCACGCACCCGAATTCATGATCTGAAGTTCAACTATCGCGATTTGATTACGACGGTCATCACCGTTTTGTGCTTGGCCGGGTCAATTTTGGTGAAAGTTCTATGAGCAAATTTATGGATTCTGCCAAGGCTTTTTGCGATGGTAACATGCTTGCATCTCTTGATGGGGATGTCGTCTTGATTTTAGCAGATAAATCATATCAGCAAGGGAAACAAGCAATTATTGATTCTCTAATAAACCAATTGGATTTTTTTTCGGGGATGAAGATAATCAGTGATGACTCAAATGTCACCGTGTCTTTTCGTAACGCTCAAGACCATTTAATTAAATGTTATGCCAAAGGCAATCTCATTGGCAAAATCGTTGAATTTAATCCCGATGATATTCGGCAAAGAATCAAACTGGTCATTGAGTACGACGGAACGAATTTCTCGGGATTTCAGATTCAACCCAATGTGCGTACTGTTCAAAAAGAATTAATGGATATCTTAACAGTAATTAATAATCGTCCTACCGGTGTAACCGGCGCTTCACGAACGGATGCCGGGGTTCATGCTCTAGAGCAAACGGTTCACTTCGATACGAAATACGATTTTTCTGAAGAAAAATGGCTTACGATACTTAATCATGCTCTACCAAAGGATATTCATGTTAAAACGGTAAAAAAAGTACACCCCTTGTTTCACTCGCGATTTGATGTCGATCGCAAAGAATATCAATATATCATCAATCTTGGTGAGTACTCGGCCTTGAAACGCAACTATGAATGGACCCCGGGAAGAAAAATTGATCTTGATATCATAGAAAAAGAATTATTCAAGTTAGTAGGTACTTTTGACTTTTCGAGTTTTTGTAAAGGGGAAAAAGAATCGACTAAACGCACTATATATGAAGCTTCTATGAAAGTAAAAAACAAACATTTATATCTGACATTTATCGGTAATGGTTTTTTACATAACATGATTCGATTAATTGTCGGATCTTTAGTGGAAATAGCGAGTGGTCAAACGGATATAGACATATTAGCTATAATCGCTGATAAAAGTCGGACATACACGCAAAACCTTGCGTTCGGTGGCGGATTATACCTTGTGAAAGTAATATATTGAAAAGTTCTTCGGGATAATAAAACGAACATCAATTAGTGAAAAAAACAATTTTGGATTAAGTTGTTTTGCGTTCATGTATCTTTGGAGTTCGTATAGATATGAATCCATTCATATGGATAAGAAAAATAATTATCATTCATGAGAAGTCGATTACTATATTTGTGCCTTTTTCTTGTTTGACAAGATGGTTGAATGGAATCAAATAGGTTTTGTCGACTAATTTCGCAAAAAGAAAAACTCGAATTTAAGAATATTTTCGATCATATACAGCCAACACGAGTACACGCAACTACATACATTTCTCCATCGAGTAATAAAATGAATATAGGAAAAAGGGGCACAAAATCTTCGGCAGGAGAAGCCGAAGGATGTTGTGGCCTTAAATTGTATAAATTTCGATAATAATAAACGATATTTACTTTTTCTAAATTGCCAAATTTAGATGTTTTTGTCATGTTATGAATAAACATTTTGATATATGGACGTCTTGAAATTAGCAAGTTTATCACGTTTTTGTGTCCGAATTTTTGTGTTGCGCAATCACACATTCACAAGTTGCTTTTTTTCGATGTTTGGCAGACATGTTGCGTGGAGTTGCTCCAATTGCTCAAAAAATGGCCGTTTATTGTATTGAACATATATATTTTGACCTATCATTATGTACCTATACGATACCATTGCGTTCGCGCTGAAAAAAAACCATGCCAGTCCAATATAGAAAAAGATGTTATTGAACACACTTTTTTGTGTCTACTAACATCTTATCAGTTCACAGTTTTAAAAGCCGTCTACTTCATTGAATCATATTAGATAACCATGAGAGCATTCTTCGGGGTTCAGTCTATTCTGTTGGTTCGGATGGGTGTTTAGCTATATTATGTTTTTGAATTGCTTTTCGAAGCAAAGCTACGACAACTAAAATGATGACATTAACCGACACGATAGCTGCGCCGCTGGGAAGATGAAAAGAATAAGAAGCCCACAAGCCGATGATTACGGACAATTCTGAGAACATTATCGCAATTGTGGTTGTCGAACGATAACTCCAACCGATTTTCATAGAAGCAGCAATGGGGATAATCATCATGGAAGAGATTAATAAGACCCCAGCTGATTCCAACATTACCGAAACAACGATAGATAACATGATGATAAAGATGATTTGAAACAAACCGAGGTTAACACCGCGGAACTTAGCGTTATTTTCATCAAAACTGACAGAGATAATCTGTTTGCCAAAGAAAGCAAAAAGGAAGAAGACAAGAACGGCAGCGACAGCGACCATGATTACCGAGTCCCAAGAAATGGTTAAAATTGAGCCGAACATATAGTTATATAAAGTTCCGGTTTTCCCAGAGATTGATAAGAAAATAGCACTTAATGCTGTTCCTATGCTCATGACGATGACCATCGATATTTCTTTATAGGTCTTGTAATACCGACGAAACAATTCGATGAGTAAACCCCCGATAACTGATAAAGCAATGCCAAAATATAAAGGATTTTCCGCTAAAATGACCGACAATGTTCCCGGTACGGTTACCGAAAGAAATAAACTAACTGAGATGCCTACTAAAGAAAAATGGCCTAAGGTATCGGCGATAAATGAAAGTCTTCGAATGACGACAATCGATCCGATAAGGGGGGCAATGACACCTAAAATCAAACCAGAAATTAATGCTCTTAGCATAAAGTCTTGTTCGATGAGATCGGAAAAGAAGGATAAAAACATTATTTCGCCTCCTTTTCTTCAATAGCGTTACGTTTACGGAAAGCGTAGGAAAAATCAGAGTTCATTTGTAATACGTGACTATAATTGTAACTATCGAGATATTCATCATGAGTAATCAAGATGATGGTGGTGCCTTCTGCGTTAAGTTGATTGACTGTCTCATAGAAATATTCGACATTTTTTTTGTCAATTGATGCGGTCGGTTCATCGAGAATCAATAAGGAAGGATGATTGAGTATTGATTTAACAATGAATACTCTTTGTAATTGACCTCCGGACAAAGAACCAATATTTTCATTGAGAATTTCTAAGATTCCCATCTGATCTAGTAATTTGAGTTTTCGGTTTTCTTTGACCTTACGAAGCCGGGTAATGTTAAGAAGTTCATTGACGGTAATTGGAAATTCATAGTTGAACTCGTCGATGACTTGCGAGACATACCCAACAGATGTCCAATCTTTAAAACTATTGATATCGTTATGATCATAAAAAATCATCCCATTTTTGACTAAGTTGATTCCGAGTAAACATTTGATTAAAGTGGTTTTACCGGTTCCGTTTTTTCCTCGAATAACCAAAAAACTTCCCGGGTTGACAATCAGAGATAATTTTTCCAAGACAAGCTTGTGCCCGTAGGCAAAAGAAAGATTATTGATATCAATCTGCATATAATCACCAAGCCTTTTGATATATTGTATCATATCTCCTGTATTTGTTAAAATAAAAACTACAAAAAGAGGGACTTGTGTGAGATAATAAATAGGTAAAGCAGGTGATTTAGATGTTGGGAAAATTCATTACATTTGAAGGCACCGAAGGGTCGGGGAAAACCTCGATTATCCGTCGGGTAGCTGATTATTTTTCAAATAAGGGCTATGTTGTCGTGATGACTCGAGAACCCGGAGGCACACCGATTGCTGCAAAAATTCGGAATATCATCCTTGACAAATCACATACGGAGATGGATGCCAGAACGGAAGCTTTGCTATTCGCGGCTTCCCGCAGACAACATATCGTTGAGAAAATCGTTCCGGCACTAAAAGCAGGTAAGCTTGTTTTTTGCGACCGCGCTATCGACAGTTCTTTAGTATATCAGGGTGTGGCGAGAAAATTAGGAGTCGATCAAGTGTTGGCAATTAACCAGTATGCCGTAGAAGATATAATGCCAGATTTGACCGTTTTGATCGATGTTCGTCCAGAAGTGGGATTGGCTCGTGTTTTTAATAACAAGGGTCGCGAAGTGAACCGACTGGATTTGGAAAATCACGATTTCTACCATCTGATTTATGATGGATATCAAGCTTTAATGAAACGGTTTCCCAATCGCATTATCGCCGTAAATGGCGAAGGTTCAATTGATGAAGTATCGAAAGCGACAATTGAATTAATCGAAAAACATATCTAGTCAATGGAGGTTACGCATGTCTTTTTCGCAATTTGAAGATTTTAATGCATATCAACCGCGAGTCGCGCAAATGTTACTTAATAGCTTTAAAAAAGGCCGACTCTCGCATGCATATATCTTTGAAGGACCACGGGGAACCAAGAAATTGGACGCCGCGTTTTTGTTCGCGAAACGATTGTTATGTACTGCTCCTTCTTTGAATCAAGATCCTTGTGGTGAATGTATAAATTGTCGACGAATCGAGGAAAATCTTCATCCCAATGTTTTTCTTATCAAACCGGAAGGCGAATACATAAAAAAAGAGCAAATTAAACAAATAATTGATGAATTATCAAAAACGGCAGTAGAATCCGGACCGCGAATATATATCATAGATGACGCTCACCGGTTTCGATCCGAAGCGGCCAACGCTTTATTGAAAACATTGGAAGAACCCGGACTTGATATTTATGCCATCATGATTACCGACAGTTTCAATTCACTGTTAAAAACGATTGTATCGCGTTCACAAGTGATGCACTTCACTCCGATTGATAAGTCATTGATTCGGGCTCACCTTATCGAAAGAAAAGTTCCCGATTGTATCGCAGCGGTTATTCCTGAATATACAAACAATTATGAAGAGGCATTCAAGATTGCCGAATCAGAGGAAATGATGATGGTTTTTAAATTGGTTCCGGAATTATATGGAATCGTCGACAATTCCCAAAAGTCGATGGTTTTGCGATTTCGTGAAGTTCGGGATTTGATA
>JAQWBC010000124.1 GCA_028707415.1 Candidatus Izemoplasmatales bacterium | reverse complement strand
GAAAAAAATAATATGGCAGCTTTTAAAAACGCTGAGTATATAAATCTCCTAAGCAAACTTTCAACAAAAGATATATTGCCTGGAGTTGCGGTGATTATTGCTTTTTTAAAGTCAAAAAAAATCAAGACTGCGGTAACATCTGGCAGTCAAAATGCGGCAATAATTCTTCAACAAACCAGTTTGGCTTCGGCATTTGATGTTTTTGTGGACGGTAACGAAGTTTCGACACCCAAACCTAATCCCGAGGTTTTCTTACGCGCAGCAGCGAAATTACAAATTAGCCCAGAAAACTGTCTTGTCGTCGATGATGCGATGATTGGCATCCAGGCTGCTAAAGGCGGCGGGATGTTTGCGGCGGGAATCAGCGAAGCCGAAGAAAGTCCGATGTGCGATTGGAAGTTAAAAGAGCTTACGGATTTAATCAATTTGTTTTAACGGCGGAAACGCCGTTTTTTTTAATGGTCGCGTTTTCATGTTCAATCTTGATTGACAAGCAAGAGTAAGAGGATTATGATAATGTGGCGATTAATTGTTGTCAGTAGCTCGCTAAAAGCAATTAGGCTGGCAATAGATGGATTAAATTGACAAAAAGCGGTTTTTTATGTACAATTATACAAGGAGTTGATTAAGTGATGGAAAGTAAAAACCGGAAATTTTGGGGCATCGTTTTAGTGGTGGTTGGGATTGTGTTTTTATTGGATCGGTTGAATATCATTCCGGTCGATATTTTCTTTGCCGGATGGTGGACATTGTTTTTAATTATTCCCGCAATCTATATGATGTTCAAACAAGGAATTCAAATTGGCAACGTGATTTTGTTAGGACTGGGAATTTATTTTTTCTTGAATGAGCGAAACTGGGGATATTCCTATCTTATTTTGCCAGCTGCCTTAATCATTCTTGGCATTGCTATTATTATCCGAAAACGATAATTATGTGCATTTTCTGTCAGCTTTTATCCCATAAAGATCAATACATCTATGAAAATGATTATGTATTTGCCATATATGATAACTATCCGGTTACAAAAGGGCACACACTTATCATCCCAAAACGGCATTTCGAGACCATTTTCACCGCTAGTGATGAGGAAATAATGGCTATCGGAACGGCGTTAAAAGTACTTAAAAACCAACTGGACCTTCAATTTCATCCCGATGGTTACAACGTTGGTATTAATAATGGCATCGATGCCGGGCAAAGTGTCATGCATCTGCATGTTCATCTCATCCCGCGCTATCACGGCGATTCAAACCATCCTCGAGGTGGGATCCGGGGAGTAATTCCCGGAAAACAGGAATATTAGTCGTCGCAATCGACTTCTTCCCTGTCGTTAAAGCTATCAACCGACGTTTGCGCCGGTTTTTTATTTCGATAATCAGCGAAAGGGGAAAACACCATGGAAACCTTGAATATAACAGTTACCGACCAATGGGTTGGACATACGCTTGCGGATCTGATCGGTGTTTTTCATGTTGGCGATAAGAAGTACCGCAAATTGCAGGAAGATAATTTGATTTCTATCAATGCGGAATTCGTTGCTTATTCGACGATTTTAAAGTTAAATGATATCATTAAAATTGATTTGACGCCCTTTGAAAAACGAGATTTCGTTCCTGAAAGCAGTAAAATAACCGTGTTATATGAAAATGATTGGATGTTAATCATTGACAAGCCATCAGGAATCATTATATATCCGGAAACGAAAAATCAGTTGGGAACGCTCGTTAATCGAATTGCTGGGTTTTATGAGCATCGTGGCTATGACCGTCAAATTCGATATCTTCATCGTTTAGATAAAGATACGACCGGATGTTTTGCTTGTGCGAAGCATTTCCTTGCGCACAGTTATTATTCGCATCTTTGGGATCATCATCAAATCGAAAGAACGTATTTAGCTTTCGTCACGGGGCAATTAGTTTATCCCAAGGGAACAATTTCCGCACCCATCAGTAAAGATCGACATGTTAATAACAAATTCCGTGTTTCCGCCACAGGGGATCAGGCAACAACCGAATACGAAGTTGTCGACGACTATGTCGAATACTCTTTAGTTCGCTTGCGGCTTATCACCGGAAAAACGCACCAAATACGCGTTCACATGGCACATATCGGCCATCCTTTATTAGGTGATCCGATTTATGGTGGCGATATGCGATTAATAAAAAGAACGGCTTTACATTCAGAGACGATAACGTTTCCGAATCCACTTAAAAATGTACCGGTAACGGTATTATCTCCGCTACCAAAGGACATGGCTTCCCTGATAAAAGCCAGGAGACCATAGAAAGCGAGAACTATCATGGAAATTAGAAATATTGCGATTATCGCTCATGTCGATCACGGAAAAACAACACTCGTTGATGGATTGTTGCGCCAATCGCTATCAATAAGAGATACCCTGCATCTTGCTGAACGAGCAATGGATTCCAATGTTATCGAAAGAGAAAGAGGCATTACGATTTTAGCTAAAAATACAGCTATTAATTATCGTGGTTACCGAATAAACATTCTTGACACTCCCGGCCATGCCGATTTTGGTGGTGAAGTCGAAAGGATTATGAATATGGTCGACGGTGTTGTCCTATTAGTCGATGCCGCTGAAGGAACGATGCCCCAAACGCGCTTTGTTTTAAAGAAAGCTTTGGAAGCTAAAGTCAAACCGATTGTTGTCATCAATAAAATTGATCGTGATTCTGCAAGGCCGATTGAAGTTGTCGATGAAGTTTTGGAACTATTTATTGAACTGGGTGCCGACGATAATCAACTGGATTTTCCGGTTATTTTTGCTTCCGGAATTAATGGTCAGGCAAGTTATTCCCCGGTTGTTAAGCCGGGCGATACAATGGTGCCGTTACTGGATACAATTGTTAAAGCCATACCGGCTCCGAAAACCGATATCGACGCTCCTTTACAGTTTCAGCCATCGTTACTTGATTACAATGATTATGTTGGTCGGATGGGAATCGGTCGAATTCAATCAGGAAAAATGAAAGTAAATGAGATGGTGACCTGTATTCGTGTTGACGGTTCATTTCAGGAATTTCGAATTCAGAAATTATTCGGATTTCTAGGTCTTGATCGCGTGGAAATACCCGAAGCATATGCGGGCGACATCGTCGCTATATCCGGGTTGCCAGATATTTATGTTGGCGAAACTGTGTGTAATATTGGTTTTGAAAAACCGTTACCGTTGATAACGATTGGTGAGCCGACAGTGATGATGACTTTTGGCACCAATACTAGTCCGTTTTCCGGCGAAGAAGGACAACACGTCACTTCAACGAAAATTGAAGATCGTTTGTACAAGGAAACGCAAAAAGACTTAGCCCTTAAGTACCAACGTCTCGGACAATCGGAACAATGGATTGTCTCAGGACGAGGTGAATTGCATTTAGGTATTTTGATTGAAAATATGCGTCGTGAAGGGTTCGAGTTCCAAGTATCACAGGCAAAAGTCATTATTCGCGAAATCGCTAAGGTTAAATGCGAACCATTCGAGAGCGTGCAAATTGATTGTCCATTAGATAGTGTCGGTGCGGCGATGGAACTAATCGGTAATCGGCATGGAATGCTGGAGTCGATGACAACCCATGAAAATCAAACCAGACTCAATTATACGATGCCATCTCGCGGACTAATTGGTTTTATGACTGATTTTATGACCGCTACTAAAGGATATGGAATTATTAATCATACTTTTTTGGAATATCGACCGATGGACTCGATTATGGCTGGAAAACGGAAAATCGGAGTTTTGGTTTCGATGGAAGAAGGCGTAACGACTGCCTATGCGATTGGTGGTTTAGAAGAACGTGGAACGATGTTTATCGAGCCACGAGTCCGTGTTTACGAGGGTATGATTGTTGGGGAAAGCAATCGCGAAGCGGATTTGGCAGTCAATGTCGTCAAAGAAAAACAACAGACCAATACGCGCTCGTCGGTTAAAGATTTTACCACGGTTTTGAAACGACCTCGGAAAATGACACTGGACATGTGTTTAGACTATA
>JAQWBC010000123.1 GCA_028707415.1 Candidatus Izemoplasmatales bacterium | reverse complement strand
TTGATGAATGGGTGCCATAACAAAAAATGCTTCTGCGAATTCACTGTTAACTAAGGACCCGAACGCTTTTTCTCGCATTTCCAAATAGGCGGTAATCATCATCCACTCCGGCGATTCTAAGCCGGGAAATTGACTTTTGTGATATCTGATGGCTTCCATTTTGGCTTTTTTATCGGTAGTTGTCAAAGAAACATAGATATTGGGCCGATGTGTATAATAATAGGCAAGCGTAGCTGAAGCTGTTTTCACAAAAAAATCTTTATTAAACTGAATATTGTTTCGTTTTAAAATTAAGGGGTTTCCCGCCATCATCACAGCTGTTTTAACGGCTTCACCACACCTTATATGATCTGGATGTGTTTCTGAAGGCAAATTCGGATCTGGACAAAAAACGACATCAGGTCGGATTTCTGCGAGAATTGCTGCTATCTTCACAGCCAAATCCCACACTTGATATGAGCCTCCATCAGGAAAATTTAAGAACCGAATTGCACTTACTCTTTGATGTTGACCTGCTACTTTACTTTCTTCGGCACGAGTATTAATCATATCATCAATCGAAGCGTTAGGGTCAGCCGATCCACAGCCGCCATCAGTGCAGATAACGAAAGTGACTTTAGTCCCAAGGGAAATCAATTTATGAACTGTTCCTCCGGCACCGATTTCGATATCGTCCGGATGCGGCCCAATGAAAACAACATTTTTAACTGCGGAAATATCTGGAAGCGGAACCATGTTTTTCAATAGTGAGATATTCATGTGAAATTGCCTCTGTTTATATGACGTAATATTATTATACCGAAAACTATAGGTTGTGTAAACCCAACAAGGTTATTCCCGGGATAATCATTTTTCCCAACAAATAATCAATAATGGTTTATAATAGAGATGATATACTTTGAGAAAGAAGGAATTACCTTGAGACATACCAACGCTGAGATTCAAAATTATCTTGAATCGCTTGTCGATCCCAGTAACGGAAAGACACTTAAAGAAACTGATGCTATCAAGCATATCGGTTATGATGCTGAAAAAGACACAATCGTTTTATTAATTGAGTTAAGTACAAAATCACTCGAATTTACTGCTGTCCTCAATCGCCAAATAGCCAAGATTGTCAAACTCGATCTTGGCTATAAAGGCGTTGTTATCGAATACGAACAAGCTCGAATCAAGAATTTTACCAAACAATTACGAATTTTGGGCGTTGCTTCCGGCAAGGGAGGCGTTGGCAAGTCGACAATCACCGCCAATTTAGCAATTGCCTTAAAAGCTTCAGGAAAAAAAGTCGGTATCATTGATGCCGACATATATGGGTCCAACATGCCGAAAATCTTTGATATCGAACATGAAGAACTGATGGGAAGTGAAGATGGACAATTATACCCCATAGTCAAAGATGGAATCGAACTGGTTTCAGCGGCATTTCTCATGGGCGACAATAAAGTCCTCATGTGGCGAGGACCAATGCTAGGAAAAATCCTTGAAGTATTTTTTAAAAAAACTTTATGGAGTACCGATTTGGACTATCTACTGATTGATTTGCCGCCAGGCACTGGCGATGTCATGATGGATGTTAAAAATCTAGTTCCCGATGCCAAAATACTAATAATAACAACTCCCCATATTAGCGCTTCTTCAATCGCCATCAAAGCCGGTTTTGCAGCAAAAGAACTGAAACAAGATGTAATCGGAGTCATAGAAAATATGTCATATTATGAATTTGACGGAATCACTCACTATCTGTTTGGTAAAGGTGGTGGCGAAGCGGTGGCTAATACTTTAGCTATTAAGTTGATCGGTTCGATTCCCATCGGGCAACCAATTTCCGGTCATCATTCTCTTTTTGCTTCGACAGAACCAATTGGCATTCTTTACTTACATATTGCAAAAGAAATTATGGATGCTTGGCAATAGTAAAAATTAACTGAGAATTCTTTTCTCGGTTGTTTTTTTTAACAACTGAATTTTTTCGGTTTCTTTTGTTAGCTTTTGCATAAATGCGCATGCATCTTTGTATCGTTTTTTACTAATGAGAATTTTTGTAATGTCATCTGTCAAAAGTTCCATCAAGTAAATGTCTTTACGTTTTACTGCATATGGCAAAAAGAAGTCGACAAGATAATTTTTGTATTCTGTAGGATCCGGTTTTTCTCGTAATATTAGCAGCAAATAAAAATCAATGGTTCCATCATATAAAAAACGGCATTCATGCACCAACTGTTTTGTGATTTCATAATTGTTATTATCGTTATTTTTAAGATAATATTGACATAACAAATAACATGATATCTCATACATTTGGCTATCGGACTGAACTTTACTCAAATAAAATAGCGGTTTTTCACCTGAGAGCGCTCGTAAAACATGATATCGGTCAATATCCTCTTGGCAAAGTAACGGTAAATGTTCTTGCCGATATTCTGTATGCCAATTTGACTTATCTGATACCGAAAATTGATATTTGTCGACCATCATGAGCATCAATCGACGAAAATTTCCGGCATTGACAAACATCATTCGTGCCATTTCAGCGGCCTCATCGGATAGATGAGGCAATTTGACTAGTCCGAATAAAAGACTTTCATAATAGCGGGTTAAAGCCAGTAGTTTAGCATCAAAAGGCATAATTTCTTTAATGCATGCCAGATATTCCGCTGCCGTTTCATATTCATGGGCATGGATTTGATTGACGGTGCTGAAGAGCAAGAATATAGAAAATGCGGTATTATCCATGGATGTTAAATATCGATACAACTCATTTTGAATTTTTGTTGCGATTGCCGTTTGTTTATGCAACACATGATATCCTAGTCTGACAATCTGAATAAGAACACCAAAATCATATTTTTTGATTTCGCAGAATAAGCTCTCAAACGCATCCCAATCATTCCAGTAAAAACAATCGAGACCTCTTCGTAAATAGATCAATAAGTCTTCTGGAAGTTCAACCAAATCCCTCGGCAAATCAAGACGTTCCATCAATAACATCAAACACTCCTTGTTTGCATGAATTACATTGTTTTCTAATTTTGATACAAACGTGTTAGAGATAATCCCTTTCCCTACTGATTCTTGGGTCATTTGGAGATCCATACGCCGTTTTTTGATGGCCAATCCAATACTTCCCTGGTAGAACTGAACGATTGTTTCTCTTCTTCTTTCAAAATCAATGCGAACTTTAGACTCCATATCATTGCTCCCGAATTATTATTTGATAATATTCACAACTTTAGATAGCAGTGAATATCACCTGACACAAAAATATTATATATAAATTATCAATAAATTGGTAGCAATATTGTTTGATTTAATTGTGGGGTATTTTCACCCTGGATATTTGCGAAAAAAAAGAAACCATTACAATAACGGTTTCTGACAAATTGATAACAACGGGCATTGCTTGCATTTCGGTAGTTTTGCGGTACAGAAGTATCTCCCGAAAAAGATTAATTTATGGTGTAAGTCAATCCAATTTGATGGGTCATACTTTGCCATTAACCGATTCTCTATTTGTTCTAAAGAATCTGTATCACTGACCAATCCCAACCTTATGCTCACACGTTTAACATGAGTGTCTATCGCAATCCTCGGCATTTTATACCATTCGCTGATAAAGACATTCGCGGTTTTTCTTCCCACTCCCGGAAAACTTTCCAAAGCCTTCTGATCATTTGGAACAATCCCAGCATACTGATCACGTAGTTTAATACAGGTTAATTTGATATACCTAGCCTTGTTCTTGAATAAACCCAGATGATGAATATCATTCTCCAGTTCTGAGAGATTAACATCGGCGTAATCTTGAATGCAATGATATTTATTAAATAGATTATCGGTTACTCGATTGACCGAATCGTCAGTCGTTTGCGCTGATAAGATGATTGCGATTAATAATTCAATCTGCGTCGTATACTTTAATTCACAGCGAGCATTGGGGAAAAGTTGTGTAATCTCATGATATATGTACGCATCTTGTTCAATCATTTTTTGGGCCATGATTCAAAAAAGGTTTTCAAAGCTTCTGG
>JAQWBC010000122.1 GCA_028707415.1 Candidatus Izemoplasmatales bacterium | reverse complement strand
GGAAATTTCGATTTGTGTATCTTTACGAACCGGTCCGAGTATAGATACCCCAGCCAATTCTCGCTTTGGACCAACAATCGTAACTTTTTCCTCAGCCGCAAACTGATTAGGTTGCGAAAGCATTTTTTTGATTGTTAATTTATATTCTTTGCCAAACAAAATGTTTAAATCGGTTTGGCTGAGATGAACATGTCGTGCGGATACTTCAACAATTACTTTTCGTTCCATAATAATCCTCCAAAATATTTAGATACTAGTATTTTAATACAAATAGATAAATTCCGCAATTTAAAAGCGGTTTTCGGTTTGTTTTTTACAGTTGGCCCATGGTTTGATGAACATTGCATCTCCAAACGAAAAAAACCGATATTTTTCTGAAATGGCTTCCGAATATGCATTCATGATGATTGGTTTAGAGGCAAAAGCCGATACCAACATCAAGAGTGTTGATTTAGGCAAGTGAAAGTTTGTTATTAAACCATCAATCGCTTGAAATTCATATCCAGGATATATGAAAATATTGGTCCATCCGCTACTTTCAACAAAGCAATTATGCTGTTTATATATCGTTTCTAATGTTCTTGTCGAAGTGGTGCCAACTGCGATAATATCGCGATTTTCCAGTCGTGCCAAGTTTAATGCATTAGCAGTTTTTTGTGACATTTGATAATACTCGGAATGCATTTCATGTTTTGTCACATCTTCGACAGATACTGGCCGAAAAGTGCCTAATCCAATATGAAGAGTAATTGGATAAATCAACACGCCTTTGGCTATTAGTATTTCGATTAATTCTGGAGTAAAATGCAATCCCGCCGTCGGAGCGGCAGCACTACCAACATGCTTTGAATATACTGTCTGATATCGACTTTGATCGATGAGTTTTTCATGAATATATGGTGGCAAAGGCATTTCTCCCAGTCTTTCGAGCAGTTCCAAAAAGATGCCTTTATAGGAAAAGTCAAAAAAGCACATTCCCTCATCACCTAGAGCCGTACACTTGGCTTGTAAAAGACCTTCACCAAAATCGATGATTGTCCCAATCTTTACTCTTCTTGCCGGTTTGACTATCGTTTCCCAATTATTTTCATTTATTTGTCGGAGTAATAAGACTTCAATGACCGCTTTCGTATCTTGTTTGATACCGATTAGTCGAGCCGGCAACACTTTTGTATCATTGATAACCAAAACGTCGCCTTTTTTAAGATGATCGGGTAAATTAAAAAAGTAATCGTGATTTATGACAAAACAATCGCGACCACAAATAAGTAGTCGCGAAGCCGAACGATCTAGTAATGGTGTTTGAGCAATCAGTTCTGGGGGTAATAAATAATCAAAATCAGTTGTTTTCATTTTAAAATAACGATCCTTGGTAATTTTTTTTAAGATGTTGATAAGCTAACTCGGTTGCTACTCGTCCCCTTGGGGTACGGCTGATGAAGCCTTTTTGGATTAGATAAGGTTCATAAACGTCCTCTAAAGTCAACGCATCTTCACTGATGGACGTGGCTATCGTTTCGAGACCAACGGGTCCGCCATGGTACTTTTCGATGATGACGGCAAGATACTCTCGATCTTTACGATCTAATCCCAATGCGTCAATTTTTAGTTTTTCTAACGCCGTTTGTGTGATTGGCAACGTAATGATTCCGTCCGCAAGTATATCGGCGTAATCGCGAACCCGTCGGAAAAGCCGATTGACGATTCTGGGCGTTCCACGGCTCCTTTTAGCCAATTCAATGATTGCAGTTTCACAAATTTCGCAGTTATAAATTGACGCCGTTCTTCGACAAATGGTTTCTAAATCGTTATTTGAATAAAATTCAAGTTTATGAACAATACCGAATCGATCCCGAAGCGGTCCCGTCAAATCACCAAAGCGAGTCGTCGCTCCGATTAAGGTAAAGGGTGGTAAATCGACGCGGATTGATTTTGCGACATTGTCTTTGCCAACGACAATATCGATAACAAAATCTTCCATCGAAGAATACAAAATTTCTTCGACGATTTTCGGTAATCGATGAATTTCATCGATAAATAATACATCACCAGGTTCCAACGAAGTCAAAATCGCTGCTAAGTCGCCGGTCCGCTCAATTGTTGGTCCGCTGATGGTACGCATATTGACGCCCATTTCATTGGCAATTACTTGGGCAAGTGTGGTTTTCCCTAAGCCCGGGGGACCATATAACAACACATGATCCAAGGATTCTTGGCGTTTTTTAGCGGCTCCAACGGCAATTTGCATCATTTCTTTGACACTTGTTTGCCCGATGTATTCAGCAAACACTTGTGGTCGCAGGGTGACTTCGATTTCGTCATCAACCATTAAATTATTACTGACAATCCGTTTATCCATGAATTGCACCTCATTTATTATTATATCAAATTTTTCGAAAATTTAATCCCACATATTTTGGTTCTTTTATTGAAATATGAAATTGGTTAGATTATAATGTTAATATAGTCGTTTCATGGGGTGACAAAATGCCAGAAAAACGCGAAAACAAGTTATATTCCCTTAAATCAGTCAGTTTAGATGTTTCCGCCCATGAAACAAATCTTGCGACGATTGAAACCGCGATTAGGGAAATCCACAACAATTACGAATCGGAAATCATTAAAATCGAAGAAAACTTCGATTGTTTTGCGCTAGAAAATCAAAAAACGTATGAACGATACGAATCTGATTTCACTCGGATATTGGAATATATTGATCAGGAATATGCCAGTCTTTTCAAAGCTTTGGATGAAGATTTCGTTGCTCATCGCCAAAAATTGGAAAAACAATTAGCCGGCGAAGATGACCAATACCAAAAGATAGTCACCGCTTTTAATGATTTAGAAAACGATGCCTATGCTACATACCAGAAACTATGCCAAGAATCGGAGATGACAATTAACAAGGAAACCGAAATCCATCAACGATTCGTTGATGAACAAAACTCCGACTTTGAAACCACCAAAGATCAGTATAATTTTATGAACAACGGCCAGTATGACAAGTTGCTTTGGGCTATGGAAAAATCCAAAAATGCTCTCAATCAGTTAACTAACAAACTAAACGAACAAGCTTTCAACGACACTAAATATATGAATCAAGCTGTTTTAAACGTCCTTGAAGAATTACGAGACACAAAGAATAAAATTACTGCTTTATTTAAGTCTTCTACTCAAGCTTTTGCCAATAAAAGAGACCGAATTGATGAATTGAGTTCGATCCGCCAAATTCCCTATTCGGAAATCAACCAAACCTTGATTGACCAATATGTTCGCCAAATCACTTCGGTAAATCAAAAAAAAATTGCCTTTGATAAATTGGTTAATGAAGATTTTCTTAAATCTACGATGATTGTCGGCAAAAAAATTATTGATGCCGACGCCACAAAAAATCATCGTTTGACCAAAAAGTTCATTATGCAATACGGCTTGATCAAAGCCAAAAGTAATTACCTCTTACAACGCAATCAACAGTTAAGCGATTTGTTAATATCAAAATATCAAAATGAGATAAGTAAAATCAAAGTCGATTCATTTAAACGCGTTGAAGAAATCAAACTTGCTTATTCACTGCCAAGCCAATTTTTCCAAAACTCAATCAATTTGTATAGTAATTTTGCATTCTACGTCTCTGAATCTTTAGATGAATTAGATAGTATGCTCTCCGATCTGCTTCGCTTTAATCAAAACATTGCCCAAACCTTTGTCGACTACATGGTAAGCAGTACAAAAGCCTTTGAAGACTATAAAATTAATTGCCAGGTAACGGTTAACAATATTACCGCAAAAATGACCGATTTTTTAACTAATATCAATCGTTTCAGTAAAGATATTGTTTCTCTCGAATCGAAAAACCGCTTAGAAATCGCCAATGTCAAAAAGCAAATGGAAAATGCGGATATTTCGGGCGATTATCAAAAATACCTTGCCAACCTCAATACCGACCGATCCGTCGCTGATTTTCAGCATACAGTCAACATCAAGAAAGTTCAAGTTTACGCCGATGGTGAAGCTAGTTTGCTAGTTATTCAACGCGAAGTGTCTGAGCGCAATCGCCAACGTCAAAT
>JAQWBC010000121.1 GCA_028707415.1 Candidatus Izemoplasmatales bacterium | reverse complement strand
GCTTCTGTGTAACGCATCGCCGCGGCGGAATCGCCATCCATTGAACCGTTATTGCCATGCATATCAATAAGAATTGAGCCATTTTTCCAGTTTTGTGACATTCTGACCATCGCATCATAAACGGATGAATCGCCATGTGGATGGTATTTACCGATGACTTCGCCAACGATTCGTGCTGATTTTTTATAGGGTTTATCCGAACCCATCCCTAATTGATTCATCGCAAACAAAATCCGGCGTTGAACCGGTTTTAAACCGTCACGAACGTCAGGCAAGGCACGATCTTGGATAATATATTTTGAATAGCGACCAAAACGTTCGCCGATTATATTTTCTAGGTTCTCCGAGATAATTTTTTCGTTGATGAAAACATCTATTTTGTGTTTAGCCGAAGTAACCATTATTGTCCCTCCTTGATTTTAAAATCATCGTCAGAGGCAAAAGAAACATTGGCGTCAATCCATTCTTTGCGGGGTTCAACATTATCACCCATCAAAATGGAAATTCGTTGTTCGGCATCAGCTAAATCTTCGATTGTAACTCTAACTAATGTCCGCGTTTCGGGATTCATCGTGGTATCCCAAAGTTGAGGTGCGTTCATTTCACCTAAGCCTTTGAAGCGTTGAATATTGTAACTCTTATAGGTTTTACAGATTGTTTCCCGTTCGTCTTCATTCCAAGCATATTTTGTCTCTTCTTTTTTGCCTTGACGGGTGATTTTGTAAAGTGGCGGTAAGGCAATGAACACCTTTCCTTCTTCGACTAAAGGCCGCATATAACGGAAGAAAAACGTGATAAGCAGAATTTGGATATGGGCACCATCGGTATCGGCATCCGTCATGATGATGATTTTATTATAATTGGATTTATCAATCCGGAAATCGCTGCCAAGACCCGCACCGATGGTCGAAATAATCGTGGCGATTTCCTCGTTTTTGAGTACATCTTCCATCTTTTGTTTTTCTGAATTAATTACTTTCCCACGTAAAGGCAAAATCGCTTGGAACCGGCGATCGCGACCTTGTTTGGCCGAGCCGCCCGCGGAATCGCCTTCGACTAAAAATAATTCATTTATTTTTGCGTTTTTAGTTTGTGCTGGTGATAATTTGCCGGAAAGAATGGTTTCTGTTTTGGACACTTTTTTGACCAAGCGAGCATCTTCTCGTGCTTTCCTGGCCGCATCGCGGGCATTACGAGCATTTAAAGCCTTTTCTAATAAAGACGCAGCGATTTGCGGATTCTCGGTCATAAAAGTATTCAATTGATCGATGACGACACTTTCGACTGCGGGGCGAGCTTCTGGGCTTCCAAGCTTATTTTTAGTTTGGCCTTCGAATTGCAAGAGGTTTTCCGGAACGCGAATTGACACAACGGCAGTCATACCTTCGCGAATATCGGCCCCATCAAGACCTTCGTCTTTTTCTTTAATAATACCAATTTTTCGTCCATAATCATTAAAGACTTTGGTAAAAGCTGATTTGAAACCGGTCTCGTGTGTGCCACCGTCTTTAGTGCGAACATTATTGACAAACGAAATTAAATTTTCACTATAGGACTTCGTATATTGGAACGCGACTTCAACTTCGATATCATTGGATTTGCCATCGAAAGCTGTGGTCGGATGCAGAGCGGTTTTTTGTATGTTGAGATAATCAATATAAGCAGTTAACCCATCATCATATTGGTATGTTTCTCGTTGTCTTGATCGTTCATCGATTAATTGGACTTTTAAGCCCTTAATTAAAAAGGCACTTTCTCGTAAGCGCTCTTCCAGCGTTTGGAAATTAAATAACGTGGTGGAAAAGATGGTTGCGTCCGGTTTGAACCATACTTCCGTGCCGCTTTTTTTGGTTTCGCCGATGACCAGCAATTCCTTGACTTTCTTACCCCCTCTTTCAAACCGCATCTGATACATAAGACCGTCTCGATGAACTGTTACTTCTAAAAATTCCGATAAAGCATTGACAACGGAAGCGCCGACACCATGCAAACCACCCGCGACTTTATAAGCGCCACCGGCGCCACCGAATTTCCCGCCGGCGTGTAACTTCGTGAAAATGACCTCAACGGCGGTCACCCCTGAACTATGCATATCAACCGGCATTCCCCGGCCATCATCAACGACTAAAATTGAGTTGTCTTCCTTGACAACTACACGTATAGCGGAGCCGTATCCCGCAAGGATTTCATCGATTGCATTATCCACAATCTCCCACACGAGATGATGTAAGCCACGGGCGTCGGTAGAACCGACGTACATCCCCGGACGTTTGCGAACTGCTTCCATTCCCTCCAATATTTGGATAGACTGGGCGGTATAACTTCCTTTAACTTTTTCTACCATGAAAACGACCCCTTTTGCATGACTCTATTATACCAAAAGTTTACCGATTTTATACTTCTTTTTTTGGGATATTGTGTTATAATCGAAATCTGATGGAGGGGATGCCGATGATAAAGTACTTATTCATCATATTGGCTTATTTACTCGGTTCGATTCCGTTCTCTTTTTTATTTGGAAAGCTCTTTTACGGGAAAGATATCCGCAAATTGTGAAGCGGAAATATCGGCACAACGAATGCGTTTCGGTGTTTTGGGAAACCGATTGGATTTGCGACCTTAATTTCGGATACACTAAAAAGTGGATTGATTGTTTTTATCATGCTAAATACCAATTGGCTATCAGGGTTGGAATTGTTTCATCCTTTAATATATGGATTAGCAGCAGTCATTGGTCATATTTTCCCGGTGTGGTTTATGTTTAAAGGCGGAAAAGGCGTAGCCGCGTCCTTTGGATTATTACTTGTCTATAATTTTTGGATTGGTTTAGCCGCCGTCTTTGTGTTTATCATCGTTGAATACATTACTAGTTATGTCTCAGTATCTTCGACGATTGGGGCCATCTTCACGCTACTTCTTGTAACAATTAGGCATTTCTGGTTCATCGAAGATTTATGGTTAGTACTAATTACTTTAGCTTTAGTAGTTCTCATCATTATCCGCCATCAAGCTAATTATCGGCGCTTGAAAAACGGCACCGAAAACCGCGTGCGGTTATTCGATAAAATGGATACTTTATTAAACAGTCACAAAAAATAAATGATTTCCTCGAGAAATAGGCGAACTAATAATCGCCACAATCTCAAAGGAGAATGGTATCAGTTCACTTTATTAACGGAAACGCATCTGAGATTGGCCAAATATTAAAAACCAGAAGATTGGGAAATCTTCTGGTTTTTACATAAAATTTATTTTAAGTTCGATTAAACTAATAGAAAAAAAAGCGTTTCCTTCTTTGCTTTTGTAACTTATTTTGCTTGCTTCATTGAAGCCATGACCTGACGGACTTGCTTCTCAGAAGGGGTTCGACCCATTTGGGTCATCATTGCCCGAATCATGTTTTCATTCACTGGGGGATTTTTTTCTAAATAACTTTTAAAATACTTGCGGGATACAAAGAAACCGATGACTGCGCCGATTAAAAGAGCACCGACTCCGATAATTAGACCCCACCACCACTCTAACATGTTATCACTCCTTCTCACTTACATAATTGTATCAAAAACATGATTTATATTCAAGAAAAACTGATTGATTATTACATTTATTTGTCAATCGGCCAAATCCTATCAAAAATCAGGGAATATTCTTTATGAAAGGGAAATATTCATTTACAAATTTTGTCGATAAGCGTACAATAAAAGAGAAATAAGCCATTGCCTAAGAGGGAGGGTTGTCTATGCCAAGAAGAATTACTGATGCTTGTATCGCTTGCGGAACCTGCAAATCCAACTGTCCGGTCGACTGTATCACCGAAGGCGATATTTATGTCATTGATCCCGACCAATGTATCGATTGTGGTATCTGCCAGACCAACTGTCCGGTCGACTGTATCGTTACCGAATAACAGTAGTAAAAATTCACAAAAAATAGCAGTTTGACTGCTATTTTTCGTATACTAAAGCTGAGAGTCAGAATATGACTTTTGGCCGGCATCTTTACAAATATTTATGGAAGGAATACAATAAAGCCGAAGGGATGGTTAAACCCTGAGGCTCGACCTCGTAAAAATCT
>JAQWBC010000006.1 GCA_028707415.1 Candidatus Izemoplasmatales bacterium | reverse complement strand
TCGTCGGACGGATATGGGACGCGGTCAATGATCCATTCATGGGTTCGATTGTGGAAAATACCCATTCTCGGTGGGGAAAATTTCGTCCTTGGATTTTGCTGGGATCGGTTTTAGCAGGCATCGCGAATATTTTCATGTTTACAATTCGCCCCAGTGGATGGTGGTATGTAGTTTTCTTCTTCGTCATCTATCTGTTTTGGGAAGCGTTCTTCACCCTTAACGATATTCCATATTGGTCTTTGATTCCCGCGCTTTCCAAGAACAAAAAAGATCGGGACACGATTACGACGATGGTTGTTGTCTTCGCCGGAGTCGGAGCTTTCGCGGGTAACGCGATCATCAGTTTTACTACGGTTGGTAACATGGTTAAAGGCTACGCAATTATTGCGGTAACCTTCGTCATCTTCTTTATTGCGTGTTCGTGCTTAACCGCTTTTGGAGTTAAGGAACCGCCAGAGGATATGTCCAAGGTTAAAGAAAAAGTAACTCTCAAGCAGATGTTTAAAGTCATTGCTAAAAACGATCAGTTATTATGGTCAGCATTGGCACTATTGTTCTATAGCATTGGTTCAAATTTACTGGTCGCTTTGGGATATAACTTTTTCTGGTTAGAAATCGGCTATGATCCTAGCCAAACGATGATTTTCATTGTTAGTTTTGCCATTTCTAATATTGGTATTCAGAGCTTATATTCAACTTTGGCAAAACGATTTACGAGAAAACAGTTGATGACTTTTAGTTTTATTTCATTAGCTTTTGGTTACCTAGTGATGCTTTCGTTAGGTTGGTTCCCAGGATTTTTACCGGTTAATCTATTAACTGCTTGTATCTTCGGGTTCTTCATCTTTGGTGGTCAAGCGATTTTCTATATGGTCATTATTGTTAACATGACCAACACTATTGAATATAACGAATATAAAACTGGTGACCGGAATGAGGCTATTGTTTTCTCACTTCGACCGTTTATTGCGAAGTTGTCCAGTGCTTTGGAGATGTTGATTGTAACACTTGTCTTGGTTGTCTCGGGAGTATATGCCATGAGTCAAAACGTCAGCGAACTTGAATCGCAAAAGAGTATGTTTGAAGAAATGACTGAGGCAGAACAGATTGAGTTAATCGACAGTATCGCAATCACAGATACTGATGGTCTTATTAACGTTGGAATTATCCCCGCTATTACCTACAATCAATATTTGACTTTAAGTGCTACTGATCAAACAACATATATTAATAGTATTAAAGCTAAAGTTGTGACATTTGCTAATCTCGATACGGAGAGCGCCGATAAACAGGAGATCTTTATTAATTTATATTATGCTATTCAAGATCCCGATAATGAAGTTTACACTTATTATACTGATTCTGTTAACAGCGCTAACAGCGGTTGGACGATGAATGTTAACACCGCCGCCGACAGCGTATTCCATGATCGCGTTGCGGAAGAAACGGCACCAAGGGTACTGCTTAGAATTGCTATTACCATTTTACCAGTCATCTTGATTTTGATTTCGATGTTGATAGTAAACAAGAAATTCATCATTACGGAAGCTTATTATGAGATGATTACCGCTGAAACGAAAAAACGGCAAGATGCGGAAGCAAGTGCAGCACTAACAACTCCGATTGAAGCTTAACCATATTTTTTGAATCATTAATAAAAAGAACGATAATAAAATTAAAATACCCTGCATAATGGACTCTTGGAAAAAGAATCCTTGCCGGGTATTTTTATTGTTTAAATGATATTGACAAAATGAACCAATCTATTTGTGAAGGCTTGCTTATATTGAGTGAGTAAACTCATTTACTTCATGAATTGATGTATTAATCATCTTCGATTGAATAAACATTACCTCGGTATTCGATATAAATGTTATCGCTAATAACCATATTCACGTAAAGACTCTCGTAATCATTTGATAATCCATCAAAATAGACATCTTCAAGTAGTATTCCATCTTGATTTGTTACCATAGTTGTTTGAGAAAAGTAATTTTCACTTTGGTTTTCAAAAAACACAAAACCCAAGTCATTTTCAAACTGAAAAATCGAGATATACTCATCGCTTGAATTAACAAAGTTTATTGCTTTTGATTTGTTTAATATGATTTCACTAAAGTTATAAGTGTTGTCCAATTCAATGACAATATCATAGTTTTGTCCGGCTGTAAGTACGCCTTCAGACCAATATATTACGTACAAATTATCATTATAGATAAAGATTTTTTCTATGGAGATTGTATCATTCACTGCACCAGGAATACAAAATACATAAAGCAGTGAATCGGATTCAAAAAATGATTCTGAATAATCGAGAGTAATACCACTTGTCAAGTATTCTGCGTAGCTATCTATTAATAGAACGCTTGAAGTGTTGTCACATCCTTGAGTAGATACATACGCGGTATAATCAAAAGAGTCCACAATCTGATTATCTTTTTTTAAAGACTGACACGAAGATAATAAAACAAGAGTTATCAATAAGAAACAAGATGCACTTATAAAACGTAGCTTTATTTTATATTCCATGCTATCGCTCCTATTTCATTCCTATCGCCTAATATTTACCCGAATCAAGTAATTCTATTCGTTAAATACTCCTTTTTTGTATTGGTTCTTCTTGTCGGTTTATTCGTTTAGGGTGATTTCGATAACAACGGGGTTGTGATCGCTGAATTCAAAATCTTGTTCGACGATTTCTTCGCTGATAATGGTAATGTTTGGAGAAACGATAAAACCATCGATAACGTAATACTGATTATTTTCCCATGTTGTGGTATCATATGCGCGATTTAACAATCGACATGTCGGATTATATGGATCGAGATCAACCCCAAAATCCCAGCCGTTTTCAGTAACCCAATCGGCATCCATCTCATAAGCTTCCCAATTACCGACAGTGAGAGGATATGTATATACAGCGGCAGTGGTCGTCGTCGCTGAAGTCTCCACTGCTTCGGGGAAAGTTTGGTTGAAATCGCCACCAATGACAACAAAATTGCCTAATGCATATTGGGCTAATGCAAATTCTTTAACTGCCGTCATTTCTTGAATTCGCATATCGCCTTCATCATATGCAGATAAATGCACATTAATGATTATTAGGTTTTTGTCGCTGTCCTTGATTGGTAAAGTTGTCACTGTCATGCATCGCTTAAGATTGGCTAGTCGTAATGGCCAAGCGAATTCTCCTGGCAATTGACGTCTCTCTGCCGATTCCACGAAAAAATTGGTTGCGGTCATGATACCGGAATTAACATCGCCCATCATTTGTCCAAGTTGAAATGGAAAAGGCACAAAAATGCAGCGGTAATTATATCCGAGGGTCACGGGCATATTTAATAAATCCGTGTATGTTTGATATTGAAGGGTATTATAAGACCGGTCGGAATTGACATCGACTTCTTGTAAGAGGAAAATATCCGCTGAAGATGCGGTAAGAATATTACTGATGCCGGTAATATTTGCTTCGACTAAATCGACGGAATCCATTCGACCTTTGGTGCCGCCATCCATGACGAAATCTTCGGTTTCACTCAAAGAAGCATAACCAGTATTAAAAGTCATTATTTTTATTGTTTGATTTAAAGATACATAGTTTGTGTCCGTGTCCTCTTGATTATTTGTAATTTCCAATGATTCGATTGCGGACGGATTATACTCGAATATTTGTAAAGTAATGATGAATCCCACTGCAAAAGTAATCACGACAATAAAAAGAATGAGAACGATTTTCAGAATTTTTTTTATCATTTTTTCTACCAGCTCTCTTATATATATAATATTACACTCTTTTCAAAATATTTCCTCATTTACACATTAAAAAACTAATCATATCGAATAATATCTATATCTATAGCATGTTAAAGCATCTGTTTGATTTTATCATTCAAAGCTTTTACGGAATTTTGGTCCATCTTGATGATTGCCCGATCATATGTTAACAAACCATTGACTTCGGTTTCAACATCAGATAGTTGGGTATACACAGCTGCCGATAAACCTTTTGCAATTAATGGAGCTATCTGTTTGTCAATTAGTTCAGAATAGGCTTCCATTAACTTCTCTGGTGTCTCATACTTGCGGTAGCCAAAGCTGTTTGCATAATCCCATACATGGCCAGAAAGATTCATGCTGTAACCACCAAATTCGGATAAGACAAAGGGACGCATATTGTCGCGACGCGGTGCTTTAATTTTTAAGATGTATTTATGAATACTGACAAAATCCTTACCACCTTGATCATACCAACCACTGGCGTGATCTACATAACGAGAAGGATCGATTTGCTTAATATATTCAGCCATCTCTTTAGCATCAAACTGGCCCCAACTTTCATTAAATGGTACCCAGCAACAAATACTTGTCTGATTATACAAATGATCAATCATTCCGACTAATCCGGATTTGTATTCACTGCGACTGTGTAGCTCATCTCTTCGGAAACGGCGATATTGATTGTCATTAATCTTGATTCCCAAATTTGGGAATATGACACTTAACCAATCACCGCTATAACCCATACCGCCATTTGGCATGTCTTGCCAAACCAACATGCCTAAACGATCACAATGGTAATACCAGCGAGCGGGCTCGACTTTGATATGTTTGCGAAGTAAATTAAAACCCATCGCTTTCATCGTCAAAATATCATCAATCATTGCTTGGTCAGTTGGGGGCGTTAGAATGCTTTCGGGAAAGTAACCTTGATCAAGAACGCCGATTTGAAAATAAGGTTTGTTGTTCAAAAATAAACGTAAAATTCCGTTTTGATCTCGAGAAATAGAAAATTTCCGCATTCCAAAGTAGCTTTTTACAGTATCTTTGAGAATACCATTTTGAGACAACTTAATGACAATATCATATAAAAATGGAGATTCCGGAGACCAAGAGAGAAAATCTTTGATAACGATATCGTTAAAACAATCATCATTCATTACACTTTTTTGGATTGTTTTGCCGTTTTGCGAAATCGTTAGTGAAAGTTGGACTCCATCAAGGGTGGAAACGGAAGGTTTGATTCGAACGAGAGAATTGTCATAATCAGGAATGATTTTTAAACCAGTGATATATACAGCATTGACGATTTCCATCCATATCGTTTGCCAAATACCGGAAGTAGCGGTGTACCAGATGCCTTTGGGATTTAAAACCTGTTTACCTCGTTCTTGTGAGCCGATATCAGTTGGATCGGTTACTCCGATGATTAATTCGTTCATTCCCGAAGTTACAGAATCGGATATATCGAATTCAAAAGGCAGATATCCACCGGTGTTTTTACCAATCAAATGCTGATTGATATAAATTTCGGATTGATAATCAATCGCGCCAAAGTGGATTATCAAGCGTTCGTGTTCTAAAAGTGGAGGCACTTCGATGATGCGTCGGTACCAAAGTTTTTCATCGGGTGCCAGTGGTTTTTTAACGCCAGAAGCAGCACTTTCAATCGCAAATGGGACAAGAATTTCTCCAATAAACAGTTCGGGAAAGGCAATCGTTTTGTCCAATACGGTATATTCATATAATCCGTTCAGATTCATCCATTGAGAGCGAACCAGTTGCGGACGAGGATAATCATTAAGAGGAGTAACGTAATCAATATTCGTGACGTATTTAGAAAGCAAACCGGTTTTGTTGATTTGATATTTGATCATGAGTATTCACCTGTTCTTTCATTATGCTCTTATATTATATCATTGTGCTCTTTAACAATAAATGTTTTGCGGGATATTCGCAAAAAAACATCTGTTTTCGTTGCGAATGACCTTAATATACTATATAATTTACTATACACCGAAAAAACCAGAGTGGGTTTGCCATTGGTGGGATTTTGTGATAAAATCGATTTATAAAAACACTTGTAAACTTGAGGAACGATTGATATGGAAAAAATCTTGGTTGGTAAAATTGTCAATACCCACGGTATCCAAGGCGAATTGAAAATCTTGTCGGATACCGATTTTAAAGATCAACGATACCGTCTTGATCAACCACTATTCATCAAATTTAAAGAGATGTTTGTGGAAGTTAAATTAAAACGATTTCGGCCACATCAGGGTTTTGATTTGTTAACATTCTTTGGCTTGGATAATATTAATCTCGTTGAAAAGTATCGAGGATGTGAGATATATGCGGAGAACGTCCCGATTGATAGCCTTAAACCTAATGAATTTCATGCTAATCAGTTAATTGGAATGAATGTTATGCAAAACTTAAAAATCGTTGGTTTAGTCACCAAAATTAGGGTATACCCTCAGGGAGACTATCTGGAAATCACTAAACCAGATCATAAAACCGCATTGATTCCCTTTCGAAGTGAATTTGTGATTGCAATTGATTCATCATTAAATCGTTTGGAAATAATTGATATGGAAGGTCTCATATGAAAATAACCATTCTCAGTCTTTTTCCCGAAATGTTTACTCATGTTTTTGGAACTTCAATGATTTTACATGCCAAAGATATTGGGGCAGTGACAATCGACATTATTAATTTTCGTGAATTTTCGACTAGCAAGCATAAAAAAGTCGATGATGCTTCTTTTGGCGGTGGGCCAGGAATGCTACTGTCGATTGAACCGATTTATCGAGCATTGAACAGCATTGAAGGTCACGAAACCGCCACGAAAATACTCATGACGCCGCAAGGTATGCCATATCATCAAGATAAAGCCAAAGAGTTGGCGATGAAAGACCACATAATCATCATCTGCGGTCATTACGAAGGCTTTGACGAACGGATTCGGTCACTAGTGAATCTAGAAATTTCAATTGGTGATTATGTTCTGACGGGCGGAGAAATCGGGGCAATGGCGATTGTCGATAGCGTTAGTCGCTTACTTCCAGGAGTATTAAGTTCAGAAGATAGTTTTATTCAGGAGTCGTTTTACAACGGTATGCTGGAATATCCTCAGTTTACCAGGCCTCAGGACTTTATGGGGATGAAAGTTCCCGAAGTGCTCGTTAGCGGTAACCATCAAGAAGTCGATAAATGGCGGAATGAAGCATCAATGAAACGAACGAAAGAACGCCGTCCCGATCTCCTCAAAAAAACGGTCAAAAAAGATTGATTTACCATTATTATTATGATATAATACAAAACGCTGCAGAAATCTATTTACACCCGACGTTCCGCTGGATCAGTTCCATGAACTTTGGAAGAAAACACAAAGGAGTTGACCTCAATGTCACAGCAGTTAATAGCAAAAGTAACCGAAGAATTTATCAAAAATGACAACCCCGAGTTTCGTCCCGGTGATACCGTCAAGGTATCTGTCAAAATCAAAGAAGGCGACCGCGAAAGGATTCAAGCCTATGAAGGCTTGTGTCTGAAAAAACAAGGTGGAGGCGTTTCCGAAACCTTCACGGTTCGGAAAATGTCCTATGGGATTGGTGTTGAAAGAACTTTCCCAGTTAATTCACCGATGATTGCGAAAATCGAAGTTGTTCGTTATGGAAAAGTCCGTCGCGCTAACCTTGGATTTATTCGTGGACTATCAGCTAAAGCATCAAGAATCAAAGAAAAACGAGTTAAATAAAAAGCAATCAAGCGATTGCTTTTTTTTTACAAATGTAAATATTTTCAGCATTTCCTTTAAAAGGATTGAAACCCGCTTTCATAAATGGTAGAATGAAAAAGATGAATATTTCTTTCTAGAAAGGATTGGGATAAACGATGAATAAAGCTACAATTTATAATGTTGCTTATGCTGCTAAAGTATCATTAGCCACGGTTTCGAGAACCTTGAATAATCCCCAAAAAGTCAAACCGGAAACACGGGATCGGGTATTGCGTGTCATCAAAGATCTCGGATATAAACCCAATGCTTTCGCTAAAGGGCTTGCCAGTAAAAAGAGTACTACTGTTGCCGTAATCGTTCCGGATATGTCGCGCGCTTCTGTTGCTGAAATGGTCAACGGTATCGCCATTGAGGCTCGTAAATACAGTTATTCACTAATGCTTTTCGTCTTGAAGGACGAACAAATCGAAGAATCGGAGATAATGAAAGATATCATCGCCAGTCAAGTTGATGGAATGCTTTATTTAAATGATGAAATCAATGAAGGTCAGTATGCTATGCTCAATACAATTCAAGACGAATATAAAGTTCCTATTGTTTTAGCAAACACGCTGTATCCATATGATAACAAATTGGTTACTGTTTGTATTGATTATTACAAAGCGGCGTATGAGGTCACAAATCGTTTAATTAATGAAGGACGGAAACACATCTTTTTATTAACAACCTCTCGCAAATATATGGTTAATGACTTAAAAGAAGAGGGGTATCTAAAAGCTATCAAAGAAGCTAAAATGATTCCTAATATCATCCGTACCAGTGGAGATATATCGATTAACACGGTACACTTCAATGATTTTTTCAAGGATGATAAAACACAGATCGATGGCGTTATCGCGGTCCGTGATTCGATTGCTGTTTCATTCATTAACACCATGATTGAGAAGGGTAAATCGATTCCCAATGATATCAGTGTTTTCGGCTTTCAAAACACAAAATACGCATCGCTCTCACGACCTAAATTATCATGTGTCGATATTCCCATCAATGACATCGGTGCGAAAGCAATGGCCTTGTTGAAACACGAAATTGATGGTGAAGTCAATGAAGTAAAATTCAATGTTTTGCCGCATAGCATTATCACCCGTCAGACATCTAAATAAAACGTTGAATAAGTCTAGTAGATGTTCAGATACTTTTATAAAGAGACTTGGCGAATGGTGCGAGCCAAGAAGACTGAAACATCGAATTACGCTTAGGAGTTTCTGCTTAAAGCAGACGGTAAAACCGTTATCTTTCCAAGTGCACTTCGGTGAATTAAGGTGGTACCACGGTTATTATGATCGTCCTTTATCAGGACGATCTTTTGTTTAAATGCAACAAAGAAAGAAGGGATTACTTTGAAATTATTTGATGAATTAAAATGGCGAGGTCTTGTTTATGACATGACTTCTCCGGAGATTGAGATGGTTCTTAATGAGCAAAAATTGACTTTTTATCTCGGAGCTGACCCGACAGCCGACAGTTTACATGTTGGACATCTTTTGGCTTATTTAGTTGCTAAAAGGTTGCTAAACGCCGGACACAAACCAATATTAGTAATTGGCGGCGGCACCGGACTAATTGGCGATCCGAGCTTCAAAGCGCAAGAACGTCAGTTATTAACAATCGAAACGTCACTAAAAAACGCAGAAGGGCTTAAAAAGCAGGTTAATACATTACTACCGGGCGTCGAAATCGTCAATAATTACGACTGGATTTCATCACTAAATGCGATTGAATTTTTACGAGACATTGGCAAACATTTCAATGTTGCTTACATGATTAACAAAGAATCAGTAAAATCGCGAATTGAAAATGGAATCTCCTTTACCGAGTTTGCATATCAAATCATTCAAGCTTGGGATTTTGAGCATTTGTTTACTAAATATGACTGCATTCTCCAAATCGGTGGTCAAGATCAATGGGGAAATATTACCTCGGGATTAGAAATGATCCGAAAGGTTCACGGGTTTGAGGCTAAAGCTTATGGATTTACATTCCCATTGGTTACAAAAGCGGATGGAACAAAATTTGGCAAAAGCGAATCCGGTTCGGTATGGCTTGACCCTGATAAAACCTCACCATATGATTTTTACCAATATTGGATTAACACATCCGATGAGGACATTATCACGCGTTTGAAACAGTTTTCGTTTTTAACCCCGGAAGCTATTACTGACTTGGAGTTTGAGACTAAAAATCGTCCTGAACATCGGAAAGCTCAAAAAGCTTTGGCCAAAGAACTAACGCTTTTAGTTCATGGACAAACCGCTCTCGCGGAAGCCGTTAAAATATCTGAGGCCCTCTTCACCGGAAATGTTGAGGATCTTTCGGCTGAGGAGATTGAAATGGGTTTTAAGGACTTATTATCGATAACATTATCCACTGATGAAAACATTGTTGAATTGTTAGTAAAGACGGGTTTGGCCACTTCAAAGCGCGAAGCTAGGGAACATGTTCAAAATAATGCGGTTACTGTTAACGGCGTTAAAGTGACTGAAACTGACTTCGTGGTCACTAAAACTCACGCCATTGGGATGAAGTTTTCAATCATTCGCAAAGGTAAGAAGAAATATTCTTTAATAAAGCACGAATAAATAATAAATAGTATTAGTGAATTGAAACTCTAAATGAAAAAAACATCTCCTTATCAATTTTTGGAGATGTTTTTATAGCAAGATAAGTATAAAAACTACAAAACGATAATTAATTCTATAAATTTATGGTAGTGTCAAGAATCTTGTGTACTTTCTTTTAGTTTATGTATTAAGAGTCCTTAGTGTTAAAGCCTTTGTATTTAAAGCTTTGTTTTTGTTTTAAACGAATGAGTGGATTTATGATACTAGATACTTATCCATAGTCTTGCTTTTATTTAAAAAAAACATCTCCATAATTTGAATATAGAGATGTTCATTTAAATATTATTCCCGAATTTTCCGGTGAAGACTATCTCGATTTCTTCGGAGAGTCTTCTTTTTTTTGATTATCGGTTTTAAAATCGTGATAATAATTTTTTTGCTGATAAATGATGCGCAAGGCATTTAAGACACAAAGCAAAGTGACGCCTACATCGGCAAAAATAGAAAACCACATATACATAACACCAAACACAGAGAGAACTAAGAATATCAATTTCACAGCCATGGAGAAGACAATGTTCTCAGTAGCTATCAAACGCGTTTTTTTAGCAATTCTGATGGCCATATCCAAAAAACGAATATCATTATTAATGATAATTATATCGGAAACTTCAATAGCTAAATCGCTAGCTGATCCCATAGAAACACCGATATCGGCATTTTTTAGTAACGGGGCGTCATTGATACCATCACCAACATAAAGGCTGACTGAATTGGTTCTTATGGCATTGAATTTTTCTAATTTTTGCTCAGGGAGTAAGCCAGCATAATACTCGATTCCACCGAGTTTTTGAGCAATTTCGCTGGCGGAAGCTTCGTTATCACCAGTAAGCATGACTGTGTCATAATGTTTGGTAAAGTAACGAACAGTCTCCATTGAACTTTCTTTTAATTCGTCTTTAACGACCACGTAACCAAGATATTTGTTGTCAAGGGCAATAAAGGTATATGAACCAACTGGCATTTTTTCTTGATTGATTTTTATGTCGAAGCTTTCAATAAATTTTTGACTACCGGCAAGTGCTGGTTTTCCATTGATTGTCGCACTGATTCCATATCCGGGAATCTCTTTTGTGTTTTCAGTTTCATATGCCCGGCGTTTGCCAAATTTGGTGACAATCGCAGCAGCAATCGGATGAGAAGAGAATTTTTCAATCGAAGCCGCAACTTTTAGGGTTTCATCATCGGTATATTCGGTAACAAAGAACGAACCGTGTGTTAAGGTGCCAGTTTTATCCATGGCTATGGTTTTAACATCAGTAAGAGTTTGGATGAAAGTGGAACCTTTGAATAAAATACCTCGTTTCGCTGCCGCACCAATTCCGGCATAATATGATAATGGGATTGATAGCACTAATGAACAAGGACAGGAGATAACCAAGAAGATTGCGGCTCTGTATAAATAGCCATTCAGCCCTAAGACTTCATTGGGCGCGATAATCCAACCTACCAGTACTAGTAGTAAAGCCAGACCAACAACGATGGGAGTATATATTTTGGAAAACTTTGTGATAAACAATTCGACAGAAGACTTGTTAGATGTCGAATTCTCGATTAAATCAATCAATTTAGCCAAAGTGGAACTATTATATTCCTTGTCTGCTCGAACATGGATTACTTCACCAACATTGATTGTGCCGGAAAGGACATTAGAACCGACGTCCACCCTTTGGAGTTTAGACTCCCCAGTTAGTTGACTCGTATTTAAACTTGTTGATCCTAATATGACTTCACCGTCAACCGCGATTCGCTCCCCATTTTTTATGACTAAAACGTCACCGATTTTAATCTGTAACGGATCCTTAATAATAATTTTTTCATTCACAAGGATATTGGCAAATTCGATTTTGATATTCATCAACGAAGAAATTTCGTTTTTTGATTTTTGAACCGCTCGATTCTGTAAGTGTTCTCCGATCGAGTACAGCATAATGACACCAATTGCTTCTTCATGCTTACCGATAATCATTGCCGCTAAAGTGGCAATAATCATCAAAGTATTCTCGTCAAAAAACGATGATTTCCGGAAGTTCTTGATTTGTTTGATTATCAAGCGAGATATTAATAACAAGTAACCTAACCAATAAAAAATTTGGGTCAAAAAATATGGAACGACTGATTGATCAAATAACTGAGGAATTCGATAAATGCCAAAATTTAAAGCAAAAATAAAAACCCCGAGAAGCACAAAAAAGTACTCTTTGAAGAAAGAGGTCTTATGCTCGATGGGTTTATTTTCGTAATAGTAAGTGAGGATATTGTCTTCTAAAGCGTCGACAATATCCTTAATTTCCTTTAGAGCTTTTGATTCGTTATATTCATCCTTGAAATCAACAATTAATATTTGATTGGCGTAATTAAAACTAGCGCTGTTCACATAGTTCAAACGCGAGACTCTTCGTTCAATTTTATTTATGCAACTGGCGCATGTTAGATTCTTCATGACAATCTTTTTAATCATAAGTTCACCTAATCTCGCAATAGTCTGTTAAAACGATTTTTTACTGATTTTTTACATGTTTGCTACTTACATTATACTGATTAAAGCCAAATTGTCAAATAGATATCAAAAGCGGAAAGTGATAATCGCTTTCATAATTATTTTAAATCAATTATTTTTTGCGAGGGTTTGCAATAAATGGGCATTGTGGTACAATATATTAAGATGAGGTGAACGAAAATGGACTGGTTAAAAATTGCTAAAAAATATGAATGGTTTTTTCTCGAGAAAACACAAGCTTTATTAAAAATACCAACTGTGCTGGAAAAGTACGATCCGAATAATCTTGAAGCCCCTTTTGGAGATGATATTCGGAAAGCGCTCGACTATATGTTAACAATGGCAGAAATCGACGGTTTTAAAACTAAAAACATCTTTAATTATGCTGGTCACATTGAGATGGGTGAAGGCAAAGAAATCTTAGGAATACTTGGTCATCTTGATGTTGTTCCGACAGGTGGCAAATGGACATATGGCCCCTTTGACGCAACTTTTAAAGACGGGAAGATATACGCTCGTGGTTCAATGGATGATAAAGGCCCAACTATGGCAGCTTACATCGCGATGAAGATGATTAAGGATCAAAACATTATTTTGAATAAAAAAGTTCGTTTAATCATTGGTTGTGACGAAGAAAGTGGAATGCGATGCATTTCCACTTATCTCCAGAATGAACCAATGCCGGATTTGGGGTTTGCTCCTGATGCTGATTTCCCCTTAATTTACGGTGAAAAAGGTATTTATAGTTTCGATATCACGGGACTTGAAGAAGATGCTGTTTTGCTATCCATGACAGCCGGAGAGCGTTACAATGTTGTCCCTGATAAATGCGTTGTTGTTCTCAAGACGGATTTATCCAAGGCTTTTGAGAAGTATCTTCAAGATAACAATTATCAAGGATCTGTTAATGGCAATGTATACACTATTCTTGGCAAAAATGCTCATGCGGCTTGGCCACAAGCAGGAGTTAATGCCATTTTCTTGATGACAGAATTCTTAAAGAATTATACTAAAAGTGCTTTAATTAAATACATAGATGAATATTTATCCTTTGATTATTTAGGAAATAAACTTGGGATAAGTCACTATGATTCGGAAATGAAAGAATTGACGCTTAACACGGCTATTATTAGATACGATAACGGCAATTTTAAAGTCGGATGCAATATTCGCTATCCAAAAGGCTTTGATTTCGCCAATCAAACAGCCAAAATCCAAAAAAGCGCGGAAGTAGCTGGGTTTTCATATGTTATGAAGAACAATTCAACACCTCATTACGTTTCGCCCAAAGATCCTTTGGTGCAAATACTTCATAAAGCATATATAAAGTATACTAACGATACCGAAACTCCACTTCTGACAATCGGTGGTGGAACTTATGCCCGCTGTTTAAAAAAGGCTGTCGCCTTTGGGCCGAATCTCCCTAAGAATGAAGATTTAGCACACCAACCGGATGAATATTTGATTGTCGAGGACATGATTACCGCAGCCGCAATTTATGCCGAAGCCATCGAAAAATTAGCTTCGGAAAATAAATAAATCTATGCGATTACGAAACGTTCGTAATGCTTCCGATTTGATTGATAATAATTCTTTATGGGTTGTTCCCAACCCAGAAACAATGAATGGAAAATGGGCTGACATTTTTGATAATGACCATCCGATTCACTTAGAAATCGGATGTGGGAAAGGCAAATTCCTGATGGAAATGGCCCAAACAAATCCCGATGTCAACTTCATCGGAATTGAAAAATTCGATTCCGTTATAGTCAGAGCCTTACAAAAATTAATAAAAAAACCGCTAGATAATGTGCGATTATTGCGGACGGATGCTGCTTTCTTAACATCAATATTCGCAACTGGCGAAATTAGTTGTATATATCTCAATTTCTCGGATCCGTGGCCTAAACCATCACATTTTCGGCGCCGACTGACTAGTATGCAATACTTAGAAAGATATCGATTTGTTTTAACGCCTCAAAGCCATATTTTCGTAAAAACCGATAATTTTCCTCTATTTGCTTTTTCCATGATGTCAAGCGTAAATTCAGGATTGATAATTAACAGAATTTCGTTGGATTTGCACCGCGATATGGACATTGCAAATATCGAAACGGAGTTTGAAGCTCGCTTTTCTAAACAGGGAAAGCCAATTTATTATATCGATGCTCAATATTAGGAGTGAAAATGATGTTAAAGCAACATTATCGTGATTTAGTGGAGTTACCTGGAGTGGCCGGATGTGAAAAATATGTCCGAAAATATGTAAAAACCGAATTGATAAAAGTATCAGAAGCAATCTATCAAGACAAACTTGGATCGATATTTGGAGTAATTAATGAAAACAAACCTGGACCAAAAGTGATGATTGCCGGTCACATGGACGAAGTCGGAGCGATGGTTTCCGGAATCACAGAAAAAGGTTTTATTAAGATGATTCCGATAGGATCAATCAATGCGCCTATTCTTCTTTCCCAGCATTTAGATATCGTTGTTGATGACGGATCAACTGTTCCCGGTGTTGTCGCTTCCAAACCACCGCACATGTTACGAGACGGAGTGTCCAAACAAGTCTCAGAATTTGAAGATTTTTTGTTGGACATCGGCGCTGATTCAAGACAACACGTTTCTCAGTTAGGGGTAAAAATTGGGCAAATGATTGTTCCTCATAATAATTATACAATCACTAAAGATGGCAAGAAAATTATCTCCAAAGCTTGGGATGATCGTTTTGGTGTTGGCATGGCGATTGATATTTTACAAAGCGTTAATAAAGCAGAAATTCCTTGCCAACTTTATTGTGGTGCTAATGTCCAAGAAGAAGTTGGACTTCGTGGGGCAACGACCTCTTCTCAAATGATTAAACCGGATTTATTTATTGCTGTCGACTGTTCGCCTTGTGCTGACACGTTTGAAGAATCAGAAATTGGTGGAACATTGGGTGGTGGCTTTATGATCCGCTTTTATGATCCGCGTTGCATCATGCATCAAGGTATGCGTGAGTTTATCGAAACGACAGCTAAGAAAAGCAATATAAAATATCAATACTACAAATCCGGTGGCGGAACCGACGCTGCTCAAGTACAACTTACAGACGATGGTGTGTTGGTATGCACAATCGGTATGCCCGCTAGATATATCCATTCAACGACTTCAATGATTCATTTGGATGATTACGAAGCGGTGAAAGCGGTTATCATCGCCATGATCAAAGAACTCGATTTCCGTAAGATCGACGAAATCAAAGCTAACGTCTGATCTTTAGAAATAAAAACTTATGAGACCACAAAAGTGGCTTAAAAAGGAGAAAAAATGGAAAAATTAGTTAAAAGTAACAGTCAAAAGATTCGTGAAATGACGATTTTGGCAATGTTCATTGCCATTATCGCTGTATTGGCACTTGTCCCAGGGATGGGATTCTTCGTGGTTGGACCGATTTCAATTTCATATGTACATATCATTGTAATGATTGGTGGCGTTTTTTTAGGAAAAGTATTAGGAAGAAAAGCCGGAATGATATTAGGTACAGCAATGGGTATATGCTCATTGATTGCTTCTTTTTATATGATTGCTCATTTTAATAATGTTTTTAATTACCCTTGGGTATCGGTATTACCACGGTTTCTATTTGGAATTGTCATTTATGATGTGACAAACATTTTCAAGAAGGTAATTAAGAAACGAATTTTTGCTTATATTGTCAGTTTCTTCTTACTTTCAGTGATTCATTCACTGCTGGTATTACCGCTGTTATTTGTATCGTATCCGCTATATTATGGAGCTACTCCATTTGCAGAAATGTTGGCAATGTTTTCGGGAAAAGCCGAAGTCATGACCGGAATTTTAGTAATTTCAGGAATTGTTCTCGTTGAGGCTGTGTTTTCAGGAATTGTCGGCGGCGTTATCACCGATCGGTTGCAACACTATCTTGATCGAGAAGAAGACACACCAAAATCCAAGGAGGAAGACAATGCTGGCATTGATTGATATCGGCAACACCACGATTACAATCGGATTGTCTCTCGATCGGCAAAAAATCGATAATGTGCTGAAAATCAATACCATCAAGACAATTTCCGCAGATGAATACGCTTTAACTCTAAAGGAAATGCTTAAAGGTGTAACTGAAGTCATCATATCTTCAGTTGTTCCCGAATTAAACGGAGTTTTCAAAGAATTTCTTCAAGATCGGATGAACATCATTCCCATGTTTATGGGTACGGGTATCAAAACTGGGATAAAAATAATGTCCGATAACCCGAAAGAAGTCGGAACTGATATTATAGCTAATCTTGTCGCTGCTACCGATAAATACGGGTCAAGTTGCCTCGTCATCGACTTAGGCACGGCAACTACTTTTTCGTATGTTGAGGATATGGCATTCAAAGG
>JAQWBC010000120.1 GCA_028707415.1 Candidatus Izemoplasmatales bacterium | reverse complement strand
GTTGCAATATCAAATATCAAAAGAACGACCAGCCAGGGAAAACGTTTTTTTACTGAGGAGAAGATAGATTCAGAATCATCTTCGATTGAAATATCAGAAATAGCGGCTAACTTGGCGTAATCAGTATCACTCTCGGTATCAATGGCTTCGGTAACGTCATCAAAAGAAATGACACCTAGTAATCGTCGTTCGTAATCAATGACTGGTAATAAATAAAAGTCATAGTCTTTCATCAATTGAATTGCTTCTTCTTTATGAGTTGTGGGAAAGACACTTACTAGATTGACGGTCATAATCTCGGTTATCGGCCGATCGGGTTGATTTCCGGCGCTGATTATCTCTTTCAAGGACAAAACTCCGGAAAGCAATTGATTATCGGTTACGTAAATGTTATTTATAAATTCAACTTTCGGAGCTTTTTGAACTAATTCCTTAATCGCATATTTCACAGTAACAGTACTATCGATAGCCACATAATTGTTATTCATGATCGATCCGACGACAGTATCATCGTAGTCAATCATTGTTTTAATACTGTTACGCTTTTCGATATTGATGAGCGATAAAAAGGTCACACGTTCATCACGAGTATCAAAAGCCTGCAAAATATCAACTAAATCATCGCCTTGCATTTCGTTGAGAATTTTCCCAGCATCGGATAAATGCATTTCTTTTAAAATCGGAATGACATCGATTGGATCAAGATGAGCGATAATATTGGCAAGTACTTCCGATTTGAATAATAAGAAAAACCGCCGTCGATCCTCTAAGTCCATTGCTAAAAGCGTTTGGCTGAGTTCATAATCATGATATTCATCCAGTAAAGAAACCTTGTTATCGGGAGTGAGATCACTGCGTAATATGGAGATAATTTCCGTTTCAAAAGATTGAATTATTTCGGTCTCGTTTTTCATATTTGCCACCCTCCCTTTTCACAACAATTCTATCATTCATTACCACAAAAAACAACTTATTTGTCAAACAAAAAGGCTAGAACGACTAGCCTTTCTCTCTTATTTTTTGAATCGGTCCCTTAGCCATGAAGGGATTTGAATATCTTCCGGTTCAGCTTCGGGTTTTTTTGGTAATTTATCTTGTTCTTTCTTAAGTTTTTCTTCCTTTTTCAAATCTTTTTTGGATTTTACGAGCGGCTTTTGAAAGATTTCATCAATATGCGGTGAGACGATTTGGTTTTGTTCGGCTTTTTGAATTGTTGTATCCCGAAACAATGGATCTTCAGAAAAACCAGTGGCGATAACCGTAACGATAATTTCATCATTCAAGTCAATATTAATGGCTGAACCATAAATTACGTTAATATCTGTGGTTGAGCTTTTTTGGATTTCTTCGACGATTTCATTAATTTCATAGAGCGAAGCGTCATATCCAGAGGTTATGTTAACAATAGCATCGGTAGCTCCATTAATTGATGTTTCTAGAAGTGGACTCCGGATTGCTGCCCGAGCGGCTTCGACAGCTCGATTATCTCCCGATGCGATTCCGATTCCCATTAAAGCGGTGCCTTTATCTTTCATAACTGTTTTTACATCGGCGAAATCGACATTGACAACTCCAGGAACCGCAATAATTTCGGTAATACCCTGGACTCCTTGCCGCAAGACATTATCGGCTTCCCGAAAAGCATCTAAATAGGGCGTGTCCTTGTCGACAATATACAAAAGTTTGTCATTGGGGATGACAATTAAAGTGTCCACAAATGGTTTTAATTCTTCCAGTCCCGTTAAAGCTACGGCCGCCCGTTTACGGCCTTCGAAACTAAAGGGTTTGGTCACAATTCCGATTGTTAGACAACCCATTTCCCGAGCAATTCGAGCAATAACCGGAGCTGCACCGGTTCCAGTTCCTCCGCCCATGCCGGCAGTGATAAAAACCATGTCAGTTTCGGCGAGAATTTCGCGAATTTCATCTTCGGATTCCAAAGCCGCTTGCCTTCCGACTTCAGGGCTAGCTCCGGCACCAAGACCTCTTGTGAGCATTTTCCCAAGTTGCAAACGGATATCGGCTTTTGATAATTTTAACACTTGTGCATCGGTATTCATAACCACGAATTCGACACCCTGAACATCGTTTTCAATCATGCGATTGATGGCTGATCCACCGCCGCCACCGACACCAATGACTTTGATGATGGGCTTTTGGTTGAATTTGTCGTTGATATCAAACATATAAAAACCTCCGCATCGAGTTCCTTCTTTAATCGTATCACAAATTAAGCATAAAAACTATATATTTAGAGGAATAATCTTTAGCATTTATGAAGAAGTTAATTCCTTTATCATCATTATACGAATAAGCATCTTTAATTTCAATATCATCGTTTCATTTTTAGCTAAATTCCGGTTTACTGAGGGGCACAATTCATCCATTCACCGCGGAATTTACCTGGTAATAGCTTGCAAAAAAGTCAGCTTTGAAATCAAGTAACCGATCTTCGTTAATTGCTAATCGAACGTCTTTCATCAGTTGTTTTAAGAAATAGAGATTATGATAAGTAATTAGACGCATCGCCAGTATTTCTCCTGCTTTGAAGAGATGGCGAAGATAACTCCGAGTATATGATCTACAAACTGGACAATCACATTTTGAATCAAGAGGAGCCATGTCGGCTTCATACTCTTGGTTTTTGATCACGATTTTTCCCTGTGAAGTCATCGCCGTACCATGTCGAGCGATGCGTGTTGCTTGAACACAATCAAACATGTCAATTCCATTAATCGCCCCCATGATTAGATCATCGGGAGCGCCGACGCCCATTAAGTATCTAGGCTTATCATATGGCATTATGGTTTTTAAATATGATAACACTTTGTTCATTTCGGCTTTGGTTTCACCGATTGCTAACCCCCCAATTGAGTAACCAGGAAAATCAATTTTAACCAATTCTTCGATGGCTTTTTTACGCAAATCTTCAAATGGCCCGCCTTGAACAATTCCGAATAACGCCTGTTGGGCAGGAAATTGATGCGCTTCTTTTCCCCGTTTTGCCCACCTAATTGTGCGATCAACAGATGCTTGCATATATTCATATGAAGAATCAAATGGGGGGCATTCATCGAAACTCATGATGATGTCAGCTCCAAGATTGTTTTGAATTTGAATAGATTTTTCGGGTGATAAAAATAATTTAGCTCCTGATAAATGATGACGAAATTCAACACCAAGTTCAGTGATTTTGCGTATATGGGACAGACTAAAAACTTGAAACCCTCCGGAATCAGTTAATAATCCCCCATCCCAATGCATAAAACCGCGAATTCCTCCGTGGTTTTTAATGATTTCGTCTCCAGGCTGTAACCATAAATGATAAGTGTTACCCAAAATCAGCCCATCACTGACGGCTTTTATTTCCATAAAATCCAATGTTTTTACGGTTGCTTGGGTGCCGACCGGCATATAAATCGGGGTCGCAAAATCCCCATGATCGGTATGCATTATGCCTGTACGAGCCACGGATTGTTTGCATACATGGGTCACTTCAAACGAAAATGGCATTAATGTTTACATTCCCTTCCAATTATAAAATCGTTCCATAAACGCTTCCACTATAAGCGGCAGCGTTCCCCTCATCGGTATCAATATGCATTGCATCAGCGAAATCAGCGCGGACACGGATGACGACATCATCAAAAATCAATGATCGATTAGGTGTATCAAGTTTGACAAGCACGTTATCTTTGTCCTTAAGTCCAAATTGGATTGCTGTCTCTGGCGTGAGATGAATATGACGTTTAGCGACAATCAGCCCTTCTTTGACTTCTATTACTCCACAGGGGCCGATAATTTTGCATCCGGTGCTACCCAAGATATCCCCTGACTCTCTTACGGGCACAATCGCTCCAATCATTCTCGCATCAGTCAAGGAAATTTCGATTTGTGTATCTTTACGAACCGGTCCAAGTATAGATACCCCAGCCAATTCTCGCTTTGGACCAACAATCGTAACTTTTTCCTCCGCCGCAAACTGATGAGGCTGTGAAAGCATTTTTTTGATTGTCAAATGATATTCTTTGCCAAACAAAATGTCTAAATCGGTTTGGCTGAGATGAACATGTCGTGCTGATACTTCAACAATTACTTTTCGTTC
>JAQWBC010000119.1 GCA_028707415.1 Candidatus Izemoplasmatales bacterium | reverse complement strand
GAAGCGGATTTGGCAGTCAATGTCGTCAAAGAAAAACAACAGACCAATACGCGCTCGTCGGTTAAAGATTTTACCACGGTTTTGAAACGACCTCGGAAAATGACACTGGACATGTGTTTAGACTATATTAATGAAGATGAGTTAGTGGAAATCACTCCGAAATCGATTCGGATGCGGAAAACGATACTAACCACATCCGAACGTAAAAAATCGGATTCACGGCGGTTGCGGCAAACAGAAGAGAATTGACCGCTATCAATTACGTAATCTTCATCAAAAGCATTCGCTAAGAATGCTTTTTTATTGTGATTGTCTGTTTACAGGTAGTTTTACTCATAGTATAATGAGTGAAACGCTTTAAGAAATTTATCATAAGCGCAAGACGGGGGCATTTCGGATGGAAAAGCAGATACAAAAACCAAAGATTGGGATCGGTGCTAAAAATTGGACAATCATTTGGGTTGCTGGGTTAGCTGGTCAGCTTTGTTGGAATATCGAAAACCAATGGTTCAATACTTTTTTATACGAAAAGATTATCCCGGATCCAGACATAATCTTCTGGATGGTTGCTATCTCAGCGGTGGTGACGACCTTATCAACTTTTATCAACGGAACATGGAGTGACCGACTGGGCAAGCGTCGACAGTTTATCGCTATCGGCTATATTATGTGGGGTTTAACGACGATCCTCTTTGGCACTACAGAGTTTTTACCAAGGGGTAATTACATGCTAATTGCGACGTCCGTTGTTTTCGCAGATGCAATCATGAGTTTCTTTGGTTCACTTGGCAATGATGCCGGGTTTAACCCGTGGACTACCGATATCACGACTCCGTCCAATCGTGGCGGCTTAGGAGCGGCGATTGCAGTTCAACCGGTTATTGCCACTATTCTTGGCACCGTGGTTTCGGGAATTATCATTCAGCAACTTGATTATTTTGGTTTTTTTATCATCATGGGATTGATGATTGCTGGGGTTGGCGTCTTTTCTTTCTTCATGGTCAAAGAATCGCCGACATTGAAACCGAATATTGACCCGAAAGGGTTTTGGCATCAATTTAAAATGGCTTTTAATTTTAAAATATTTAAAAACCATCCTTTGCTATTTTGGACTCTGATTATCTTTGCGGCTTTCTTCATCAGTTTCAATGTTTATTTTCCGCATATCCTTAATTATTTGATTTACTCTTTACATTATTCGACCGGCGATGCCGGGTTAATCATGGGAGTGGGGTTAATTATAGCAATCCCAGCGACAATTATTGCCAGCAAGTTCATTAATCACGGCCAATTTCCATTAGTACTTACGATTGCTGTCTTGACCAACATCGCGGGATTATTTATAATTACCATTCCCCATATTGTCGGGCTAATTGCCGGCATTACATTAGTTGGGGCGGGATACATGTGTGTTTATCAAGCGTTGATGATCTGGGTCAAGAATCTTTATCCTGAGAATCAACGAGCACAATTAGAAGGGGTTCGCTTATTCTTTTATGTCTGTATCCCGATGGTCATTGGACCGGCAATTGGATCGCTGGTAGTCAAAGCGTTTGGCTTCCCGATGGTTAATGAATATGGTGAAGCGGGATTCTCGGCATCAAATGCTTTGTTTTTTGTGGCGGCGGGTATGGCATTATTAACTTTCATCCCCATCTATATTGCGGCAAAGATTCAAAAGCGAACGGCTCAATTGCAAGAGAGTCCGGAAACTATCAATCAGTAAAAAAAAGTTTAGAGCCAAAGCGGTTCTAAACTTTTCATTTTGTGATTATATTTGTCCATCCCAATCAATACCTAACTTGCCATTGATTTGAGAATAAAAATGTTCGAGACCATTGACGGCCGGTGATTTTTTTAATATCCAGTAAGCAGCTTCGCATATCGCCACGGCCGCGATTGTATCAATAATATAATGTTGTTTGGTTGTTTGGGTGGAAATCATGATAACAACGGAAAGAATAATGATAAATAACTTAGCCGGTAGAGGCATTTTCTTGTCCAGCCGGACACCGCAGATAGCTACCCAACACATGACACAGTGCATTGAAGGTAAAGCGTTGCGAGGGCCAGCAGAGTTATAAATTGTCATAACTAATCGTTCAGTAAAGTTCAAATCTGTCATCGGTCGGAAGAATAAGCCGGAAGTCTCCCGCCAAGCTTGAACATCGGATTGAAAGAAGAAATACCAAATTCCGCAGATGGTAAAAGTCACGAGACTGATGAGAAGAATCGTATAAACGTTACGTTTGGAGCGATAACCTACATAGAAGAACGTCAGTGGCCAAAAAAGGTATGCAGATACATAAGGATAGATGGTCCAATCAATGAAAGGAATCAGATTGTTGAAATCTAAAAAGATGTAACTATAGTCTACCCCTTGAATTCCAAAGGCTTCGGCATATACTTGATTTAACCAATAGGTGATTAAAAGGGCAATGACCATCGTTATAAAGGGTAAGATCACATAGAGTATTCGTTGTTTAGTCATGAAATAATCCTCCATTTTGCGTTAATTATAACAAATCATGAGTGGATAAACAATCAAATTCACACAATTGCCACAGGAAATTTGCTAGGATAAATAGTGCAGTACCTTTGATGTGTTACCGATTATTCTTGGTATTTAATATCAGATACGTATCGGGATATCGGCATAAATTCCGCAAATGGGTATTTGACCTTGAAAATCATCACCGGTTGTGATAAAATCTTATCAAATGTTTATCGGAGGACGATGAGATTATGTTTGGAATCAGACCCGACGGGAAAAAGATTAAAACAATTGATCCAATTATGAAGTTAACGCCGCATATAATGCCCCAGCGTAACGATGCGATGGTCATGTCTTTATATGAAATCAATTGCAAAGGTATGGATGAATACATTTTTGCCAAACGAAAAGAAGATATTCATTTGACATATATGGATATTTTGCTTGCCGCCATTGTCAGAGTGTTGGCAATTCGACCGAAATTAAACCGTTTTATTATGAACGGCCGTGTTTTTAAGCGTAATGAAATTGAAGTTGCTTTTACAATTAAAAAAGCATTAAAGGATTCTGCAGATGAAACCACCGTTAAATTAACTTTTAGTGGTACCGAAGATTTGTTAACAATCCACGAAGCCTTGAATAAAGAAATCAGGGCTAATTCGGTAGTTGTCGCCGAAAACGATACGGATAAATTAGCAAAATTATTAACAATCGTTCCCAATGGATTGATTAAATTTTTAGTGGGAGTCTTGAAATGGTTTGATAAACACGGGATGCTTCCTAAATCCATCATTAAGTTATCTCCATTTCACACATCGTTATTTATCACTAATATGAAATCAATTAAAATGGGTTACGTTTTTCATCACATTTACAATTTCGGAACGACATCCATTTTCCTTTCAATGGGCAAAGAAAAATACGAACCAGTTGTTCTTGATGCTGATGATGAAAAATTTGGAATCATGAAGATCATGAAAGTCGGAGCGGTAATTGACGAGCGGATTTGCGATGGATTGTATTTTGGCAACTCGCTTCGTGAATTCAAACGACTGCTTGAAAATCCGGTACTGATGGAAACTCCGGTTGAAAAACGGATTGAAGATATCAAATAACTCTTTATGATTAACAAAAGATGCCCGGTCTCCACGCCTATAGCCTGGATTCGGCATCTTTTTTTTCTTCCAAACTGTAAGATTGATGTAAAAATGGCATTCAGGAAATGAAAAGTGTGATAAGATAGAAATGATTAAATGAGAGGGTGATTGCTAATGGCAAAACTGGTTTATGTTCTTGACGATGATGACCATATCCGCGCGATCATCGAAAAATTTTTAATTTACGAAGGATTCCAAGTAGACACATTTAGGACAGGTAGAGAGCTACTGACCGCCATTGAAGAAAAAATACCCGATTGTTATGTTTTGGACGTCATGTTACCAGACATAAGCGGGTTTTCCGTATGTACCAAGATTCGCGAAAAAAGCATGGTACCAATTCTCTTTGTCAGTGCTAAAGGCGAAGAAACTGATCGGATTCTCGGACTGGAAATTGGGGGCGATGACTATATCACTAAACCATTTTCTGGACGTGAACTAGCCGTAAGAGTAAAATCGCTCATTCGACGTAGA
>JAQWBC010000005.1 GCA_028707415.1 Candidatus Izemoplasmatales bacterium | reverse complement strand
AAAAAAATACCAAAGGAAGTAATATACTGGTTCAATTGATAAAAATAATGATTTTCATATCCATATGCCAAACAAGCAAAATTAATAAGAATCACTAATAAAAATCCCGTCATTAATGAGAGCGTTGTATACAACGGATATTTCGCGACGGCCATATATGTCAAAACCGCAATGCCCAAAATGATTGTAATAATCATTACGAACCGGTTTTTGGAACGCAAGTGTTTGTTTTCTAACAATTCACGATAATCTTCGATTTCGGAAAAAACATGGGTTTGGCGATTTTGCATGGGTTTAGCCTCCTTTATAAAGGATTTTTTTTAATTTTATTAAAGGCTCTGGGATATTTATGGTCAGTGGGTTGGTTTTTTTGAATTACTATCATGGCATGTTTTGTTGTTTCATCAAGCGAATAGATTACCTTTTGCATCACGGTTCCTCCCAGTAAAGCGATTCCCGCTTGTGCTTCCTTTAATTCGACTTGAAAGTTAGCGTTTTTCATTGCCACAAAAATTCCTTTTGGTTTGACAAAAGGCAAACATAATTCTGTTAAAATATTTAGCTTGGCAACCGCTCGAGCGGTAACAATTTCATAGTGGTTTTTCTTAAGGCTATCCTCAATACGACCGTGAATCAAAGTAACACCTTCAAGACCCAATAGCTCAACAAGTTCAGTCAGAAACTTAATCCGTTTGTCCAAAGCGTCAATAATGGTGATTTGCAATTTGGGAAACATTATTTTCAGTGGAATCGATGGAAATCCAGCACCCGAACCGACATCAAGCAACGTTTGCTCTTGTGGGGTAAACGCTAAAATCAAGTAAAGCGAATCCAAAAAATGTTTCTTATAGATCTCTTCCTTCTCAGTAATCGCCGTCAAATTCATCACAGTGTTTTTGTGTATCAAAAAATCATGATAAAGCGCAAATTGCTTCATCATCGTGTCGGAAGGCATAATATTAAGCGTTTCCAACTGTTTATTGAACCATGAATCCACGATATCGCCTCGAAAGTATTTTACCATATCAAGGAGAATAATCATATCCTTTTTGATAAATGCCTTTGATTTCTCGACCACTTCTATAGTCTGTAAATCGGCTAATTGTAAGGCTTATTGGAAAAAACATTGACAAAAACGGTCAATGTTTTAATGGTTATACTTCCCAGATTTGATTTGAACAGCAAGTGCCGATAAATCCGCTGGTGTGATTCCGCTAATTCGTGAGGCTTGACCGATGGTACAAGGGCGGATCGTTTTTAGTTTTGCTCGCGCTTCCAAAGCGAGATTATGAAGCAGATCATAATCAATGTCTTTGGGAATGGAAATGCTTTCTTCCTTAATTAATTTTTGCGCTTCTTTCATCGCTTTTTTGATATAGCCTTCATACATGATTTCAATTTCAACTTGTTCCGCAATCATTGGTTGTAACGGATCACCATCGCCGGCAATACGCATTGCTAATTGGTATGTCACTCCTGGCCGTTTTAACAAATCAAAAAGGCTTATTTTTTCGTTAATTTCCCCGAATTCTTTGGTTTGTAACCGCGTATCAGTTATTTTTCCAGGATTGATAAAAATCGTTTTCAAACGATTAATTTCGGAACTTATTGCCGCTTTCTTTTGTAAAAACATTTCATATCTACTAGTGTCGATTAATCCAATTTGATGTCCATGTTCGGTCAGTCGCATATCCGCGTTATCATGACGCAACAAAAGTCTAAATTCCGCTCTTGATGTTAACATTCGGTATGGTTCTAACGTTCCTTTGGTGATGAGATCATCGATTAATACTCCGATATAAGCTTCATCCCGTCGTAAAACAAATGGTGGTTTTTGATCTTGTTTTAACGCCGCATTGATTCCCGCCATTAATCCTTGGGCAGCGGCTTCTTCATAACCGCTTGTTCCATTAACTTGTCCAGCAAAATATAGATTGGCGATGGTTTTAGATTCAAGCGTTGGCCAAAGTTGCGTGGGATGAATGGCATCGTATTCGATGGCATACGCGTATTTGGCAATAATGGCATGCTCAAGTCCGGGAAGAGAATGAACCATTTGGTCTTGTACTTCGTGGGGCATAGAAGTGGAAAACCCTTGCAAGTATACTTCATCAGAAAATTGACTTTCGGGCTCAATAAATAATTGATGCCGTTCCTTGTCCGCAAACCGAACAAATTTATCTTCAATCGATGGACAATACCTTGGTCCCACACCTTTGACTAATCCGCTGTACATAGCAGATTTTCGGAGGTTATCGGCAATTACCTTTTTGGTGGTCTCCGTCGTATGAATCAAGTAACATGGCCACTCATGATCAATTGGTTTAAAAATCGAATCATCAAAACTAAAATGATAAATGAACCCATCACCGGGGGAAAGTTCCATCTGCGAAAAATCAATTGAACTACGGATAATCCGCTGTGGAGTTCCCGTCTTCAAGCGAAACGTTGTGATTCCCAAATCCCGCAAATTTTGCGACAACCCGATTGATGGCAATTGTTGATCTGGACCCGATGGTGTTGCAGTCGCGCCGACAAGAATAACTCCCTCCATATAGGTGCCCGTTGTTATGATAACCGCTTGCGAGTATATCATTTCCCCAGATTCGAGAATTACTCCTTGACAGCCATAATCGTTAACAATCAGTTTTATAACGTAAGCTTCGCGAATTTCTAAATTTGTTTGGTTATATAAAGCTTCTTGCATTTTTTGGGGATAGAGAACTTTATCGGATTGAGCACGAAGCGAGCGAACGGCTGGTCCTTTGGAATTGTTAAGCATTTTCATCTGCAGATATGATCGATCAGCGTTTTTTCCCATTTCCCCGCCCAAAGCATCAATTTCACGGACCAAAGTTCCTTTGGCGGGCCCTCCAATTGAGGGATTACACGGCATCGTCGCAATCATTTTTTTATTTCCGGTCACTAATAATGTCTTTTTATTTAATCTGGCGAGGGCAAGGCTGGCTTCGGAGCCGGCGTGACCACCGCCAATGACAATGGCGTCATACATAACAATCACTTTCTTTCTTTATCTATTGTAATTCATCGTCTTGATTTAGTAAAGCGAGCTTTCCAAACCCTGCAAAAAAAGAAACCCGGATTCCCCAGATTTCCTTAAATTAAGTTAAAGTGGTGTAAAGCGTTGGCGACACCTTCATCGCCAACATCCGAAGTCACATATGTGGCTACCGACAAAAGTTCCGGATGGCTGTTACCCATCGCAATGCCGTGGTTAACGGCTTTGAGCATTGAGATATCATTCATTCCATCGCCAATCGCGAAGACATCTTCGGGGGGATAATTAAGATAATTGACTAACCAACGGATTCCTTCAGCTTTTAAATCGCCTTTGAGATTAACGTCGAATCCAAAACGACTGGATTGAATAAACATCAACTCGGGAAAATCAATCCGGAGTTGATCGACTTTCCGAGCATCAAAAACAATAAGCGAGAGAATGTGATTGTTTAAATGAAACGTCCGATCAATAATTGGCCGTTCAATACCGAAGTGATCGGAAAAAGCATCAACGTATTCGGAGCGCTTCGAATAAGCAACGTAACCGGATACTCCTTCTAAAACGAGATCAGCCTCGATTTTATCGCAGGTATCGATCATTTTTTGAACCGTCGATTCAGAAATGTATTTTTCATAAACAACTTGTCCTTGGTAATTAATATAACTACCGTTGGCGCAAACGTACGAATCAATGCCCAATACTTTGTCCACACCATAAAGCAAATGTGGTACCCGTCCGGATGCAATTATCGGGATGTGTCCATTGGCTTTCAACCGCTTAATTGTCGCAACGATATTTTTAGCTGGTTTGCCATGGTCAAGCATCGTGCCATCTAAATCAATAAAAACTAATGCCATGACCTAACACCTCGCTTTACTGTTTTCATTAAAAAGAATCTCCCATGAAGCATCCCCACCCACATAAACACCTTACTTAAGGCTGCTTCCGTCAAGACCTGACCTAATTCGTGGGCACTTATTGAGTGAAGATGCTTCATAAGAGATTCTAACTATATATTATCATATTGATGGGCAAATAACAATCACTTTGCCGCTCGCAACTCCTGAAAAAACGTTTTCATAATTGCGCTCGCTTCTTTAGTTAGAACGTTGGTTTCAACTTCGACGTGATGATTAAAGTCATAATCAAACAAATTTACTATCGATTTATGAGCTCCGCTTTTCGGTTCGGAAGCCCCATAGACAAGTCGTTGTAACCGGGCTTGAATCATCGTTCCGGCGCACATCACACACGGCTCAATTGTGACATATAAAGTACATCCATCCAGCCGCCAAGAATTTAAATATCGGCAGGCTTGATCAATAGCGATCATCTCGGCATGATTGAAAACATGATTGGTGGTTTCGCGTCGGTTATATCCCCTCGCAATAATCTTTTCGTCTTGAACAATCACACAGCCCACAGGAACTTCGCCAATATCAAAAGCTTTTTTCGCCTCTTTTAAAGCCTCTCGCATCCATTGCTCATCAAATTCATTCATGATCATCGAACTGTGTGTAAGTCACCGGCTTGCCTGGCACTTGATGACAATGTCGGCACCGAGCTTCATACGTATCTTTAGCTCCGACTAAAATAATTGGATCATTATAACTTGCCGGCTTGCCATTGACAATTCTTTGCGTTCTCGTTGCTGGGGTATGACAGACAACGCAAATCGCCGACAACTTTGTGACTTCTTCGGCAATGGCTAATAATCTTGGCATAAAGGAAAATGGTTCCCCACGGAAATTTCGGTCCAGACCCGAAACGATTACCCGAATTCCGTGATCGGCTAAGTACTCGCAAATGTCAACCGCCTCTTCATCAAGAAATTGAATTTCATCAATCGCAACGACATTTGTTTCATTATCAACATATTGCATGATTTCGGAAGCTTTACGAATATTAATTGATTTAGTCCGGTTGTTGTTATGACTGACGATTTCATTATCGGCATATCGCGTGTCGATTGATGGCTTGAATACCAGAATATTTTGCCTGGCATACTCGAGTCGCTTGACTCTGCGGATCAATTCTTCGGTTTTTCCCGCAAACATTGGGCCAGTGATTACTTCAATCCATCCTTCACGCTGTCGCAAGTACATTTTGATTCCCCCTTTGATTTTTTACAAAGTCTATTATAACCAAAGTGCAAAAAAAAAACCATATCTTATGGTTTCTTTTGTCATTATTTATTTTCGATGCCGTACCGTTTGTTAAACCGGTCAATCCGTCCATCCGCAGCGTTAAATTTTTGTTTGCCCGTGAAGAATGGATGACAATTGGAACATGTATCAACGCGGATTTCTTTCGCTGTCGAGCCAGTGACAAATGTATTTCCACAGGTACTGCAGGTTACCGTTGTTTGATTATATTTGGGATGAATACCGTTTTTCATGATGTTTTCTCCTTCTGCCATGATTTTTATTTCATAGTAAGTTCTCAAGCAAAAGTATTATAACAAACTCCCATGTAAATTGCAAGAGTTTTTTATCAGCTTGCAAAACCCATCTTTTTCTTTCTTCTCACATCGATAAAAGCAAAAAATGATATAATTAAATTAATCCAAATAAAAAGGAATGATACCCTTGGCAAATTATGATCTTGAAGCTCTCGCTTTGCACGAATTACGACCCGGTAAACTATCAGTAAGATCCACGGTCCCTTTAAAAACCGCCCACGATTTATCAATAGCTTATACCCCCGGAGTGGCCTCTCCGTGTCTAAAAATCAGTGCCGACCCCATGGCCGCATACCAATATACTTCCAAAGGGCATATGGTTGCCATTGTTACGGATGGGTCAGCCGTTTTAGGGCTTGGCAATATTGGTGCTTTAGCGTCCATTCCGGTCATGGAAGGTAAAGCGGCATTACTAAAACAGTTTTCCGGCCTTGATGCTTTCCCAATCTGTTTAGATACTCACGATTCTCAAGCAATTATTGAGACCACTATCCAAATTGCCCCGATGTTTGGGGCAATAATGTTAGAGGACATTGCTGCACCTCAGTGCGTTTTTATCGAACGAGAGCTAAAAAAACGGCTAAGTATCCCTGTTTTTCATGATGATCAACACGGTACCGCGGTTGTTGTTGCGGCGGCGGTAACTAACGCTTTCCGATTGCTGAAAAAAGAGCTTTCTACTCTCCGAGTTGTGATTTCCGGAACCGGCGCTGCCGGCAGTGCGATTTGTCGAATGCTCCGAAATTTAGGCATTAGAACCATTAATGCTTATAATAAGCAGGGCATCGTGACATATAATAAGTATGATTCGTATGATTTCTTGATTCGCGAGTTGCTGGACCAAGCAATCATCAATTCCTATGATGCCATCGGCGAAGATACGCTGAGCGCCTTAATCAAAGGCGCGGATTTGTTTATTGGCGTCAGCGCTCCAGGTTTGGTAAATGAAGCTATGGTCAAATCGATGAGCAAAGACCCAGTCATCTTCGCAATGGCCAACCCATTGCCAGAAATCATGCCCGAAATTGCCAAACAAGCCGGCGCAAAAATCATCGGTACCGGGCGAAGCGACTATCCCAACCAGATTAACAATGTTTTGATATTCCCCGGTCTATTTAAAGGCGCGCTTCAAGCCCGCGCCCAAAATATTAGTGAAGAAATGAAAGTTGTGGCTGCGCAAGCACTTGCCGGCCTTGTAAAAGACAATGAATTATCATGTGATTATATTTTACCAAACCCTTTGGATCGGCGTGTCGTTAATGCGGTCGCAAAAGCCGTAAACAAACAGGCTTTGAAAGAAAAAGAAATCCGTGTGTAAACCGCCAAGTGACAACCTTTTATTAAAAACGACTGCGAATCTATAATCGCAGTCGTTACTGTTTTAAAGCAGATTTAGTTCCTTTAGTTCATGATAAAGTCGCGCCACGGGAAGCCCCATAACGGTATAAAAATCACCATTTATGGCTTTAATATATTTACTTCCCAAACCTTGAACGGCGTACGCTCCGGCTTTGTCAAACGGTTCTTTCGAAGCAACGTACTCTTCGATTTCTTGTTCGGTCAACGGATAGAAAGTAACATAAGCCATTTCATAAAAAGCCTTGGATATTGTCTTAGTAATAATGGCGCAACCGGTAATTACCGTGTGTGTTTTACCCGATAATGTATTTAACATCGTTTTCGCTTCGAAAGCGGTCTTCGGTTTTCCGAGTCGTAAGTCATCAATATATACCATGGTGTCAAAACCCAAGACAATATCCTCTTGATGACTTCTGAAGATGTCCGCTGCTTTCTGAAACGCTAAATCCATTACTAATTCGTCATTAGATAAATCCGGGCGATTAATTTCGTCAACGGCACTAATCATGATTTCAAAATCAATGCCGAGCATTTCCATCAATTGCTTTCGTCTTGGAGAATTGCTGGCGAGGATATATTTTTTCATTATTTATCACTCTCGTTTTCCTAAAAATATTATATCATAATCCGATTAGTTTGCCATCAATTTCTTCTTGTTCATTTCCGGTTCACAAACTTAATTTTTATTACTCATCAAATCCTCACGAAAAAACGGTAGAATAATACCGTTTTACCGGTTTTTATTGTCATTAAACAGAAAAATTGATACAATATTCATTAACCCCGAATGATTCTAAGGAGATGAATGCGATGCCGTTATTAAATCTTAATTTAATTAAAAAAAACGACGTCATCGTCATTGCTGTCAGCGGTGGCATCGATTCGATGGTTCTTCTTGACGCCATCTGTCGCTTAAAAAACGATTTGAATCTTACCATTATCGTTGCCCATGTCAATCATCGGATGCGTTTGGAATCAGAGGCCGAGTATACTTTTGTCGAAAATAAGTGTCAGTCATATAATGTCGCCTTTTATGGGATGATTCTTGATTATCAAGGCGAGGAAAATTTTCACAATTTTTCTCGCAATAAACGGTATCAATTTTTTTACGAAATCGCGGTAAAAGTTAACGCCACCAAAATCGCTATAGCACACCACGCCGATGATCAAGCCGAAACGATTTTAATGCGTTTGGTTCGCGGATCAGGCTTCATCGGATATGCGGGAATCAGCGAGCGCATTAACTATCATGATCTTGAAATCATCCGTCCGTTATTACACACAACTAAAGCTGAAATTGACAAATATCAAATAGAGCATCAGCTTGAATTTCGTCAAGATGCTTCAAACTTTCAAGACAAATATACCCGAAACCGCTTTCGTCATCATCTCATGCCTTTAATTGAACAAGAAAACCCATTATATCATGACAAATTTGCTCAATTTTCTACTTATATTTCCGAAGCATATCAACTAATCAGTCGCTTATCCATTCTTTTTATCGATACATCAGTTTCGTTCATTCAAGATAAAGCCAGCGTTGTTGTAGCTGAAATCGCCGCCCTAGATCGCGCCGTCGCTCGCGATGTTATTAAAAGAACCATCGATCGACTAACAAATAATAGTATAGAGTTAACTTATACAAATTTTGAAGATGTTCTTAACATAATAACCGGTAATAAACCAAACGCGCGGATTACTCTAAACCAAAAGTTACGCGTGATTCGCAAGTACGACTGCCTTAGTTTTGAGCCTGTAATATTAGATACGCTTTCGTTTTTCCAAATTATATCCACATTTGGAACATATCCGCTTCCTAACGGCGACACCGTGACCGTTACGGAAAAACGAAGCGATATTGATGGTATTTCCATTGAATTATGGTATAATAATTTACGTTTCATCTTTCCAATGACGTTCCGAAGTCGCCAAGATGGCGATCGCATTAAACTTACCGGTGGAACCAAGAAAGTCAGCGAATTATTAATTGATCTGAAAATTCCGCTTGATGATCGCAACCGATTAGCAATCGGAATTAATCCGCAAGGCGAAATTTTTTGGATTCCCGGAATAAAAATCAGCCCTGTGACCAAAATCGGAGACCAAGTTATCTATTTAACTTATGCAAAGGGGAAATGACATGCTGGAAAAAGATATGGAACAAATCCTTGTCACTCACGAAGAAATCCTTGCCATTTGTGACCGTCTCGGACGACAGATTACCTTAGATTACGCGGGAAAAAAGCCCCTTATTATCGGCCTTTTGAAAGGCTGTATTCCTTTTATGGCAGAATTAATTAAACACATTGACTTATACTGTGAAATCGAGTTGATGGGAGTGTCAAGTTATCACGGAGGAATTGCGGCTTCTTCCGATGTCAAAATAACCAAGGATTTGGAAGTATCGGTCCAAAACCGGCATATACTAATCGCTGAAGATATCGTTGACACCGGCAAGACTTTAGATGTAATCTCCCGGTTATTGCTCCATCGCGGTGCTGCTTCAGTCGAAGTTGTCACGCTTCTTGACAAACCCGCCGGGCGACAAGTCCCGTTCGTACCTAAATATATTGGAAAATCAATTCCCAAAGCTTTCGTTGTTGGTTTTGGACTGGATTACGATGAAATGTATCGCAATCTACCGTTTGTGGGCATCCTCAAACCGGAAGTATACAAGAAATAGTCTAACATTATAAGGAGGTCTACTATGGCCGAAAATACCAATCAACCAGTAAAAAAACCTTTAACCAGTCGCACATCACATTTTGTGATGATCGCCATTTTGATTTTGCTCGGAATCGCTGTTATCATCGGATTCGGAAACCTAAATTCACCAGTTGAGCTGAGTGTCAGTCAATTTGAAAGTGCCCTAACCAATGAAAATGTTTCTTCAGTATCGGTTACTCCGATTGCTGGTGATATTAATTATCGAGGATATAAGGCTGTTATCGTTTTTAAACCCGGCATCACTTTAACCGGAGTGAATGGCACTACTGTCACAATCACTGCAGAAAACATCGCGAAAGTCACTGTTTTCACATATTTAGCCAATGATGATGATTTAAACCGCATCACCTCCCTTATTGAAGGTTTAAACAGTGATTTGGATACGACAAATAATGTCACCTACCTTCATACCCCGGGCTCAACATATGATTGGTTAAGCATCCTGTTCCCCATTGTTTTAGTAATCGGAGTAATTGTTCTGCTCGTATATATGATGCGTGGAAATACTAACGCCAATAAACAAGCTTTTGATTTCGGAAAAAGCCGTGCTCGGGTTTCGAAAAACCAAAAAACGACATTTAATGATGTGGCCGGCGCTGATGAAGAAAAAGAAGAGTTACAGGAAATTATTGATTTCCTCAAAACCCCGAAAAAGTATATGGAACTGGGCGCAAGAATCCCCAAAGGGGTTATTCTCGTTGGCCCCCCAGGAACCGGTAAAACTTTAATCGCCCGCGCCGTTGCCGGCGAGGCCAATGTTCCTTTCTATTTTGTTTCTGGCTCTGATTTCTTAGAAATGTTCGTCGGTGTCGGTGCCAGCCGGGTTCGCGACATGTTTAAAACCGCGAAACAAAATGCGCCTTGTATCTTGTTTATCGACGAAATCGATGCCGTCGGTCGACAAAGAGGCACTGGTCTCGGCGGTGGACATGACGAACGCGAACAAACTTTAAACCAATTACTGGTGGAAATGGATGGCTTCGGACACAATTCGGGCGTCATTATTCTTGCCGCTACTAATCGTGCCGATATTCTTGATCCCGCTCTTTTACGTCCAGGACGCTTTGATCGCCAAATATATGTCGGTGTTCCCGATATTAAAGGCCGTACCGAGATTTTAAAAGTCCATTCTCGTCATAAAAAAATCAATCCTAATATTACATTCGAAGAAATAGCTCATCGCACTCCTGGATTCACTGGAGCCGATTTAGAGAATTTGATGAATGAAGCCGCCCTTCTCGCAGCACGGGAAAATAAGAAGCAAATCGAACTATACCACATTGATGAAGCTGTTGACCGCGTATTGATGGGGCCGGCAAAGAAATCCCGTGTCTTCTCCAAAAAAGAACGTCAATTCATCGCCTTCCACGAAGCTGGACACGCCGTTGTCGGCATAAAACTGCAAAACGCCAATATCGTTCAAAAAGTAACCATTATCCCTAGAGGCCAAGCCGGTGGATACAACTTGATGCTCCCCGAGGAGGAACAAGCCTTCTTACAAACGCGTCAAGGTTTACTAGAAGTAATTACCGGATTGCTTGGCGGTCGGGTCGCCGAAGAAATCATCTTCTCGGAAATTTCCACCGGAGCCCATAATGATTTACAAAAAGCCACGGCAATTGCTCGGGCAATGATTACCGAATACGGAATGTCCGAAAATCTCGGTCCGGTTACTTATGAACGGAATACCGGTCCCGTTTTCTTAGGTCGCGACTACGGGAAGGACAAAAACTTTTCCGAAAACATTGCCACAGAAATTGACAAAGAGGTCCGGAATATTATTCATGAATGCTACGAAAAAGCTAAAATCTTGATTCGAGCCAATGAAGATCTCTTAAGAAAAATCGCTCACTACTTACTAGAAGTCGAAACGTTAACGAAACAAGACATCGACGAAATTGTCAAAACCGGTCGTTTGTCACGTTGGGATGATATTCTTGTTAGTAATCCCGCTATAGCCGATAATCCAAACGAACCAGTTATTACCCCTTCAAAACCCGCTGATGCGGAAATTATTTCTCCCGTTACTGATCCAGATAAAAAAGCATAAACCATTCAAGGGATACGAGCCGTATCCCTTGTTCTTAAAAATGAGGTGGTACTTTTGCGTCTTGATAAATTTTTGAAAGTGTCGCGTCTGTTCAAAAGACGAAGTGTTGCCAAAGAGATTGCCGCTCATGAACGGGTGTTCATTAACGATCACTTGGCAAAGCCCTGCAGCGAAGTCAAAGTTGACGATTACATCAAAATTGTCTATGGTACTAAAACCTTAGTAATTCGGGTATTATTGATTGCCGACTTAACAAAAAAAGTCGATGCGGAAAAAATGTTTGAAGTTGTTGCGGAAACAAAAAACATTGAGATTTAGGGGATTTGATTGCGAAAACTTGGTTCCTCCGCTATAATATTACTGATGTATGCATGAAAAGGTGTGATGTCTCTTGATTAAAAAAATCGCAGCGCTGATTTTATCCAATATTTGGCTTTTCTCCTTGTTGGCCTGCACCAATGATGTTGTCAGTTATGATATTTATGCCACAGTTTATCCCTTGGAATACCTTGTTGATTCATTGCTCATCGATACTGATCTCACTTGTGGTATGGTTCCCGGAGTAACGTCTCACAATGAATCGATTGATTGGTCACCCAAACAAATCATCGCTATGACCGAAGCTAAGTATCTATTTTATATTGGTGCCTACTTCGACACTTATATCGATAATCAGATTAGCACCATCTTTGACGATGAAAACGTGACCCTTGTCAAGTTAGAAGATGAGTTTGATATCGACGGAGTAAACTCATTATTAATTGAAGGCATCGCTCATCACTCTCATGAAGACGATGATGAAGATGAGGCTGATGAGGCTGAACTCGGGTTAGATCCCCACTTTTGGACTAGCCCAAAACGAATGATTATCGTCGTTGATTTATTATATGCAAAATTGATTGATGATCAAACCGGTTACCCCGAATTAGCAACGACTATCGCAACTAATCGCGATAATTTACTGGCGATTCTCTTTAGTCTTGATAGTTCCTATGACGCTGCCATTAATCCCGAATCCAAAACGGTTCTAACTTCCACAAATCTGTATGGATATTTAGAAACCGATTATGGGTTGAAAACAATATCTATATCTCCGGGGTACCACGAAGAACCTGACCACGTAATCGCTCAAGACCGCGAAGCAATTCTTACCCAAGCTCAAACAAATTCGCTCCGTCATATCATCTATGAGATTAATGCCAGTTCCCCAGCATCTGATGATATTTTCGCCGCGCTTACCGCCTTGGGAATGAATCCCGTAAAATTATACTATAATACCATGCCGTCGCTCTTAGATAGCGACCGCATCCAAAACATCGACTATTATCAAATTATGCAATATACCAACTTGGCCTTGTTAATTACCGCCATAACCGTAGAGGAGTAACTGCTAATGGAAAATAAATTATCGGAACAAGAAATTATTCGTCGCGAAAAAGCGACGGAATTATCCGCCAAAGGTATCGACCCTTATGGACAACGCTTCGATCGGACGCACAATACCGAAACGTTTAAAGCCCAGTACGGTTCGCTGCATCCCGAAGATTTAGACTCGATTGAATCGTTGCCAATCATTAAAATTGCCGGCCGAATCATGACCAAACGTTCCAAAGGAAAAGCTGGTTTTGCCCATATTCAAGATCAGTATGGTCAGGTTCAAATATACGTTAAATTTGACAATGTTGGCGAAGAAGCTTATGGTCTTTTTGACAAAGGGGATATCGGTGACATCATCGGTGTTGCTGGAACCCCGATGATTACCCATACTGGTGAGCTATCCATTCGTGTCAATCAATATACCCACCTTGTAAAAGCTTTAAGACCGCTCCCAGAAAAATTTCATGGATTGACCGATATCGAAGAGCGATACCGTCGCCGTTATGTTGATTTGATTATGAACGATGACTCCAAAACAACCTTGATTCTGCGTTCAAAAATTATTGCTTCCATGCGAAATTATCTTAACAATTTAGGCTATTTAGAGGTCGAAACCCCAATTCTTCACCCTGTATTGGGCGGCGCTAATGCCAAACCATTTATCACACATCACAACGCCTTGGATATGCCTTTTTATCTCAGAATCGCCCCAGAATTGTATTTGAAACGTTTAATTGTCGGCGGTTTTGATTGTGTCTATGAAATCGGTCGTTTATTTCGCAATGAAGGCATGGATATCAAGCACAACCCCGAGTTTACAACGATTGAATTATATTTAGCTTACAGTGATTTAGCCGGAATGATGGATTTGTGTGAAGATCTCATCATCGCTGTGGCAAAAGAAACCCTAAAAACAACCACCATTGCTTATCAAGAAAAAACCATCGAATTATCCAAGGGTTGGCGCCGAGTCCATATGGTTGATTTAATCAAAGAATCCACCGGCATCGATTTCTTTTCCATTAATGACTTTGAAACGGCTAAAAAGTTAGCACTTGATCATCATTTGACCGTTGAACCTCAGCATTTCGGCATCGGTCATATCATCAATTTATTCTTTGATGCTTTTTGCGAAGATAAGATAATTCAACCGACCTTTGTCTTTGGTCATCCTATCGAAATTTCCCCGTTATCAAAAAAGGATGCAAACGACCCGCGCTTTACTCAACGGTTTGAATTGTTTATCGACGGCCGCGAATATGCCAATGCTTTTACGGAATTGAATGACCCCATCGATCAAAAGGAACGCTTTGAAAATCAATTGAAAGAAAAAGCGCTTGGCAACGATGAAGCCAACGAGATGGATCTTGACTTCGTTGAAGCGCTAGAATACGGCATGCCCCCAACAGGTGGGATTGGCATCGGTATTGATCGCTTAGTTATGTTACTTACAAACAGCGCTTCAATCCGAGATGTATTGCTTTTTCCCCACATGAAAAACCGTAATCGCTAATTAAAAACCGGTCTGAGATTATAATGTACCCTGTAAAATGGACACTTTGAAAAAAACCATTTTACAGGGTATTTTTTCGTCTATAATGGAATTATCGAAAGAAAGGTAGATGATCCGTCATGAGCAAGATCATTTTCAACGAGAAACAAATGCAGGAGTTGAGAGCGAATCCACACGTAAAAAGCGTGTCGAGACTCTATATCAACTATACGGACGAATTCAAGGAATATTTCGTGAAAGAATATGAACGGGGAAAACTACCGCGAACGATATTTGAAGAATGCGGCTTTGATCCGGAAATGGTCGGCGTCGAACGATTCACCTCGAGTGGAAAACGATGGCGAAAAGCGGCGGACCGGCTGGAAGGGTTGACTGACAAACGCAAGTTGAATAGCGGCCGGCCGCGGACGCGCGATCTGACGCCGGAACAACAGATCGAGAAATTGAAGGCGGAAAACGCCTATTTGAAGCAGATGTTGGAATTCCGGCAGGAACTAGCAAGGCTCGAAAGGCAGGTGAAGAAGAAACCGAAATCGAGCCAGGAAAGAAATTCGAAATCATCTTAAGACTATGTGGGCGGAAGCGTAACCGGCTCAAGGTGAGTGAACTGTGCCAAATCGCCGGTGTATCGCGTAGCGGATATTATCATTATCGATGGAATCTGATGAATCCAAACGAGAAGGAACTTGAGGACCAAAAGGACTTTGAACGGATCCTGGAAGCATACCGGCTGCGGAAGCGGGATAAAGGCGCAAAATCGATCCGGATGGCGCTGGAGGGCCATTTCGGTGTCATCATGAACCTCAAGAAGATTCGTCGGCTGATGAAGAAATACGGACTCTTCTGCAAGATCCGGAAGCCGAATCCATACCGGCGGATGATGAAAGCGCTCCGAACGGACAGCGTCTTCGGAAACAAACTGAACCGCGAATTCGATCAGACGGTGCCGAGAAAGGTATTCCTGACCGACATCACCTATGTGTTTTACAACCACGGAGACCGCGCGTATCTGTCGACCATCCTGGATCTGGCGACCCGGGAGGCCGTATCACATCAGTTATCCGAAACACTGGAAATCCCATTCGTCTTGGATACCATCCATGTGTTGGCCGACGAGACGTCGATTCCCTTTGCGAAAGACGCCTATATCCATTCGGATCAAGGCGCGCACTACACCAGTCGGCAATTCCAGAAAGCCGTTAAGGAAGCGCATCTCGGACAATCGATGTCCCGTCGAGGCAACTGTTGGGACAACGCGCCGCAGGAATCATTCTTCGGCCACATGAAGGACGAGCTGGATCTCGATTCGTGCCACTCCTTCGAGAGCTTGAAGGCCGAAATCGACGACTATATGGACTACTACAACAATGATCGATACCAATGGGGGCTCGGAAAAATGACGCCCGTTCAATATCGTGATTACCTCTTATCTGGTGGAATACCAAAGGTACGAAACAAGACAAAAGTAAAAGATGACCGTCTTGACAGACTGTCATCTTCAAAATAACAATACAAATACTAAGGCTTTTATCAACTGTCCTTTACATGGGGTACACTATAGAAAATCCGGAAACGGTTTTTTTTACTGAAGATGGATCAAATATCAATGCCTAAAACTATTTTTACTACTGTTCCGATTAAGAAGGATAAAGCGGCGACGCCTAAACTAATAATTATCATCTGGAAGAAACGTTTCTTGAAATTTAAGTCTTTAGCAACCGAGATGTAGTAGTTAAAGAAGAAGATGATTAAGACTACCGATGTTAACATGATTCCTAAAGCTAAGAAGCGATTATTTTGAATCAACAAATAGGGCATTATCAGAATCGCGACCGTGATGATATAAGCAATACCGGTATATATAGCCGATTTAAAGGCGTCTTTTCTTCCATCGGCTTTGGCACTCAGATATTCGCTGGCGGCCATAGAAAAACTAGCAGCAATACCGGTAATAAGCCCCGATAAGCTAATCAATCGCGTATCAGTGATGGCAAATGTTAAGCCAGCCAATGCACCGGTTAATTCAACAAGGGCATCATTCAATCCTAAAACCATAGACCCGACGTAATTCAAGCGTTCTTCATCGAGGAGATTAATCAACTCTTTTTCATGGGCATCTTCATCAAGGGCTATGCGTTTGGCATCGGGAACGTACTTGCTAATTTCGTCATAGTTGATTTGAGCGCGCTCTTCACCCCGTTCCATGATTTTCAGCGTGAAAGTATAGCCAAGAAAGAGGCTGATTATCCCATACCCCATTATTTTCCACCGGCAGGGCTTAGCTGGTATTTTGAGAAAACTGGTCCATAGTTCGTAATGACCCAATTCATCGTTACTGATTTGTTCCAAAATTGCTTTATTCTGAGGGTTTTTTACACGTTTTGCAATATTCTTGTATACGAAGTGTTCAGTTATTTCCCCTTTTTGCATTATGATAATTTGCTTTCGGATTTTATCGGGAAGCAATTGTTCCATATTTTCAACTCCTTTAATATTATCAATATTATTATACCATATTGAATTTTGATTAAATCATTATAACCGGAAAATATTTCCAAAGAAAAGTTGGCGATTATCGCAAATCATTAACAATGGAACCCGATTACGTTGACCGCAATTCATTTTTTTGGTACAATATAGGCGTTATTCATGAGAAAGAAGGGTTATTATGGAATTGAAAGCAAAAGCAAAATTGATTCGCCGATTGACGATAGAAACCATCGGATCGCTTGGTGTTGGTCACATTGGTGGATCATTATCAATCGTCGATGTGCTAGTAGTTCTTTATTATAAACATATGAATATCGATCCCAGCAATCCCAAAATGCCTGGCCGAGACCGATTAATTATCAGCA
>JAQWBC010000118.1 GCA_028707415.1 Candidatus Izemoplasmatales bacterium | reverse complement strand
GATAATAAGCTCGGTAACTAATGATTCGCTCCCAAAGAGCGAATCCAACCAAGGACGCATTAATTCAAATAAGGCCATCACTCTTTCTCATCTCCTTGAGAAATTGATAAGAGTTTAATAAAGTTTCTTACTTCCTCATCAGACGCAAAAGTAATGACAACTTTATTATTCACCACTTTTATCGGACAATCAAATTTTAGTATCATGTCTAAAGATAGTTTAATATCGGATAACCCTTTGGCTAATTCGAAAGATACTACCTGTTGCTTAATAACCTTCTTCTTTTTTTCCTTTTTTACCAACGCTTCAATATCGCGAACGGTCATTTTGTTGGCAACAATCATGGAGGCAATTTGTAAGATCCGATTGCCATCTTCTAATTTGCTTAATGCGCGGGCGTGTCCCATAGAAATGCGTCCATTGTTAATTTCGTTGACAATCGCCTCAGGAAGTGTAAGAATTCCTAAAGTATTGCTAATATAGGAACGACTTTTCCCTACTTTCTGCGCTAACTCTAAATGAGTGATATTCATCGAATTAATGGCGTTTCGATAGGCTTCGGCTTCTTCAATAATCGTTAAATCTTCGCGTTGAATATTTTCTAACAAGGCTAATTCCGCTAAATATCTGGTGTTATAGTCCCTAACAATCGCCGGAATTGCCGAAAAACCAGCCATCTTGGCAGCTCTAACTCGGCGTTCGCCGGCCACTAGCAGATAACCATTTAAAACCTTTTTAACAATAATCGGTTGTAAAACACCATTGATTCGAATCGATTCAGCGAGTTCCTTCATCGCCTCAACGTCAAAATGCTTCCGCGGTTGAAACGGGTTGGGCTCGATAGCTGCCAAGTCGATTTCGATAACTTCCTCTTTACCAATATTTTGAATTTCATTTTCTACTAAAAGATCGGATAGTCCTCGTTTTACGTAATTAGTTTTCGTCATGACGCGTGATCACCTCTTTTGCCAATTGTCGGTAACTCAGCGATGATTTACTTTTAGGGGAAAATTCTGTGACCGGAACGCCGTAAAATGTCGCATTTGAACAACTGACATTGCGCGGAATAATTGTTTGAAAGACTTTTTCTCCGAAATAGGTCTTTACTTCATTAATTACTTGATATCCCGCATTCGATCGGGTGTCAAGCATCGTTAACAGCACGCCAAAAACCGTTAAAGTCTCCATATTGATCTTTTTTTTGCTTTGAACCATGCGAATAATATTGAGCAATTGCGTAAGTCCATCCATGGCAAGAAACTCGCATTGGACGGGAATGATTATCCCGTCAGAGGCCATCATCGCATTAATCGTAACGAAACCTAACGATGGCGGACAATCAATCAGCACATAATCAAACTGCTCTTTTATATCTTTTAATTTCGTATGTAAAATGAAATCACGATTGGTATTCATGATTATCTTTTCTTCGATACCTTCGACAGTCGTTCGCGCCGGCAAAACGTCAATTAAGGGGTTATTGGTATGTAATATCACATTTTCGATAGCAACATCGTTTGCCAGACAATCAAAGATGCTATACTCAAAACTGCCACGGTTGATTCCCAAACACGTCGTGGCATTAGCTTGATAGTCTAGGTCAATTAATAAGACTTTCTTGCCTATGTAACTCAAAGAACTTGCTAAATTAATCGCCGTGGTTGTTTTTCCAACACCGCCCTTTTGATTAGCAATCGAAATGACGATTCCCATGCTTATCACTCCTTCGTCATGTTTTTTTTCGTAAATGTTGTTCAAATAAGTCGCTATTATCCTTGTAGAATGCTATTTGTTCAGCGTTTAAGAATTCTTCCGTCTCCATTGCCATTAACAATTCCGTGATTTCTTGATGCGATAACGGCTTGTCGGTTGGATCCCAGTGGTCTTCGTTACAGATTTCGTTGGCTAAATATTGATACACCAAGGCCATGGCGATGATTTGTTCTTCATGATTTGGCGCTAACTTGCAAAGATTATATTCATAGCGATTGTCCCGATAAGGCAAAGTCTCCCGGAATTTAGTATAAAAATTGAAAATCATCGAAATCATATCCGTTCGCGAATTTAACAGATATTTATCCAATCGGTTAGCGATTTTTTTCGTCGAGACACTGAATTCGTCGTTATCCAAAACCCGTCTTAATCCCCGCTCGTGAATATAGATATACAAATCGCGGAGATTTAAGATGTCCTTGCCGTCTTCATGAAAATGTTCCGCTAGGAAAACCGCGATTTCTCCAAATGCCTTTTGGCACTTTACATCCTCATATCCCGGAGTTCGTTTTTGTCGCTTGTCGAGTTCAACGAGGTAAGACAATGATCGATCTTGATATTTTTCAATGAGGCGATTCATCTTGACCCAGTCATAATTTAAATCAATGTACAGTTTTTCGTTGTACAAAATTTGAACCAAGAAAATCAGATAAAACATCACGAGAATAAAAGCATAGATATAAACTGATCCCGAAATGTCTTGCATCGATACTAAATCCGCCTGATACGTAAAGATATAATATACACCGATGCCAACCACCAAAGTGCCATATGTCAAATATGAAAACAGTTCTTGATAAAAAATGATAATCGTTAAAGCGATATAAAAGAATAGATAAGCATAAAAGCTACTGGTTCCCAGGGTATAAAAGACCGTAAGACCAATGGTATAAATGATTGAGATTTGTTCGGCAGCCAAAATCTTATGCCATCGAAAAAGGGCAAGAATCAAAATAAAACCGATTACTAAGGCAATCAAAACGATAATAACCGTTAATAATTCATACTTGAAAAAAAGCGAAAACGGAATTGTAACTGCCGTGATGACCAACAAAAAAGCCATAACGAGCGTAATTTTAATTTTCCGGACTTCACTCATTGGCAAAAACTCGGCGTTAAATACTTTGCGGAGAAAGTTCTTCATTATTTCACCCGCTTTCCGAGAATGTCCGAAACAATATCATCGAAAACTTGATTGTTTTCCTGATAGATACGGATAATCCTTGGATCAATGTAGTAATAATAATCCGTATACACTAAAACGTTGTATATTTCCGCTTCCGTCAACGGACGCATCGCGGCATTTCCGCGTCTTAACGCCGTGTAAAACACCGCAAACGCTAAGATCTTTATTTCCAGACTGTCAGACTGGTGATTAAAACTTTTGAACTGCGTTTCTGAGAAGATTTCGCGTTTCTTGATTTTTACGTCTTTAGCATAACTTATCTTCATTGCTAATTTCAAAAGCTTCCGATGTACTCCTAATGACAAGTCGGAAAGCCGATCGTACTCTTCTTTAGAAAAATCGGGGTATTTTTCGTGTAAAAGCGGATACGCCGTGTTATTTTCTAGGGCTTGCATGATATGGATTTTTTTAATGAAGATATTATCCATCTGGATTTTTTTGGTGAAAGCATCAGTAAAAGCCAAAATGTTATCGTAATACTTTGATAAATTGATTGTTCGTCCCGTGACTTCGGTTTCTAGGTCGATTAATAAATCAATATTCCGAAATTCAGTTTCCTTTGATAATGCAATTTGATTATAAAAAAATCGTTTTTGTTTAACCATAATATATGAAGATATAGATAAAACCAAAATAAACACCAGAAAAAAGAATGGAACCGCAAAATCATTTTCTTGCGAAGCGTTAATAAAGTCGAGATATTCCGGAAACTCGGCCATAATCATGATGGCAGAAAACAACAAAAAAGCATTACTGATGAACATCACTTTTAAGTCCTGATAAAATGCAGCAATCGCATAAGCGATAAATAAAGCCGCGACCATTGATGGTGACTTAAAAATAAAAATCATCGCAATAGCTAAACAAAAAATACCAAAGGAAGTGATATACTGGTTCAATTGATAAAAATAATGATTTTCATATCCATATGCCAAACAAGCAAAATTAATAAGAATCACTAATAAAAATCCCGTCATTAATGAGAGCGTTGTGTACAACGGATATTTCGCGACGGCCATATATGTCAAAACCGCAATGCCCAAAATGATTGTAATAATCATTACGAACCGGTTTTTGGAACGCAAATGTTTGTTTTCTAACAATTCACGATAATCTTCGATTTCGGAAAAAACATGGGTTTGGCGATTTTGCACGGATTTGGCCTCCTTTATAAAGGATTTTTTTTAATTTTATTAAAGGCTCTGGGATATTTATGGTCAGTGGGTTGGTTTTTTTGAATTACTATCATAGCATGTTTTGTTGTTTCATCAAGCGAATAG
>JAQWBC010000117.1 GCA_028707415.1 Candidatus Izemoplasmatales bacterium | reverse complement strand
ATAATTGTATAAAATCCAACAATTTCCATCTTGATCGGTATATTCATTAAGAACCTTTAAAGTTTTAAAATCATGATTAGCAAGATATTTATTAGCAATTAATGTCTCGCGACTATTTGATTTTTTGACAACATAGTGTTTGTTGTTAAATTTAACTAAAAAAACATTATATTTTTTGTGCAATCGTGAGTCTTGGAATTACTTTATAATTTCATAGTTTTCGCCTAACAGGTTAAAAACAACATTATTGATTATGGTATGGCAATCCATATGATAGCCCTCCCCATGTAAGTAGATGATATGAATCAATTATATCATCAAACAACAATCGGAGGTAGACACGAGATAGTGAATAAAATAAAAATTCCATCATTCAAGATGGAATTTTTGTCATATATTAAGCATATTATCTTTATAAGCGTTTTGGAACTACGGGAATCCACACTTCACAACGATATTCTTGACTTTGATTGTCGCCTTCAGGATATAACTCGAAATCAGCCATTGGAGCGTGATCATACTTACTTGTGGGTAAGAAATTTTGAAATATTTCTTTCCATACTTTTTGGATTGCAAAAGGCATTGGTCCTTTTGATTCAAATACTGCCCAAGTCGCTTGTGGAATTGAAATCATCTCAAAACCCGCTTGCATTATTTTTGCTTCCACACCAACCATATAAAGAAATGATCCATCTGATGCATCGCCGTAACAAACTCCCAAAAGGGGTTTTTCCAAACCTACAGCACATAAAGCGGACATTGTTCCGTTGTGTTTGCACAAATCCCAAAACTTCGGAATCGAATTTTGTTTCATGTTTTCTTCTTGCGAGGTTTTTATACTTTTGCCTGCAACCTTAAATTCTTGCCTTTCAACGATTCTGTATCTCATTTTTTCTTCTCCTTTAATCTTCATTGTAAAGGTGAGACGCGGATAATTGGTTAGCGTTGTCCCTTTGATCTTTGCTTGGGAAGGAGTGATTCCGTGCAGCCGCTTGAAAGCATAAGCAAAAGCATCAGGAGAATCATATCCATAGCGGCCCGCGATATCGATTACTTGAGTATCTCCAGATGCCAGGTCCATTCCTGCTTTTGACAGTTTTCGGCGACGGATGTATTCAGAGATTGACATACCCGTGAAATTAGAGAACATTCTTTGGAATAAATTGCCAGAACAAAGGGACATTTTTGCCATTTGTTCATAATCGATTGCTTCCGTGAGATGATCTTCAATGTAGTCCAATACCGTGTTCATGCGATCCAACCAATCCATTCTATCTCTCCTTTCGTCAGCAAGTATACCCTATCTGAAAAAATAAAACCCGTGAATGCAAGAACATCCTTTGTCGGTTGGCCTTTATTCAACAATTGGAATGTATAATTCAATCCTATCGACAATCCGACCATCTGCCCGATAGTCGCGTTCGATACAATACTCTGCTTTTAGTTCATAGATACAATTTTGAGCATAAATACGAGCCAACTCATATAAATGATTATATTTTAATAATACGTTTTTACCGTTCCTTGTTGGGTCACTTTTGGCAGTAAATTTTATAAATCTCTGTTTAGGTAAATCCATCTCGATAAGCCCATCAGGAAGAAATGGCATCGATTTTAATAGCAACACAGAAGCAAACACTTTTTCCACTTTTGCGTTCATTTCCAAATAAAAAGGTTTTTTTTCTTGTGCAGTACCAAAGACAAGCGTCATTGTGTCAGAACCACGATCTAAACACTCGTTCATTCCTGGGCCGACTTGATACAGCAACTGGGCTAATGCATACCAAGGAACCCGTTTGTTCCATGGCTTGGCATTCGCTTTTTGAGTTATATATGTCCCGCAAATCTTAAGATTAGGAATTGTGACTGGTTCTGGCTCTTCTAGATAGATAATTTCATTGACAGCACTATCTTCGTTTAACCGTCTGATTGGCAGCAAAAGATCAAGTTCCCTTTCGGACAATGGAGCGTCTTTACGAAAGAACCCTTCTTCATCTAAGCATTCCTCAAAACAATGTGCACCCCGAGTATCGGTGTAATCCGGTTCATATTTTTCACTTGCGATGACAAGTTCATGTAATTCATTCCATCTTTCCATGATGTCAGCCAGTGAAGTTGATAATGCCGCATGAAGCCCGCCCGAGTATTGTTTTTGGGTAAACGGAGCTGGGACAAAAAAATTCTTGGGAACAGTTACCCATAATTCATAAACGTATTTACCGTCAGTGTCATTATATCCAAAGCCGATGTTTCGGTATCCTGGTTCTTGATTCAATTGGTACTGTTCAACCAATTTTTTTGTTGCTTCCCAGCAAGCATCTTCTGGATTTTCTCCCGAAAAAGCAATAGCTGCGACAATCATTTTTGGTAAATTTACAATGCGAAATCCTTTGTTTTTTTCCATTTTTATTTCTCCATCTCTGGAGGCGGAATTTAAAATAGAATCGTCTTTATATAATTGTGGCTGGAATTGTTCCATCGTTGAAAACAATATATCTTGTTTTTGAGATGACAAAAGAATTCCGATTACACGATCAAGAACAACGGATAGGTTGAGTAGCAAGCCTCCCTGTTTCCGAATGTTTTCAAGATGTCGTTTGAGAATGGAAATCGTGACAATTAAGTCCCTTGATACCAATATTTTCTCTATTTCCGATAGTGGCAACTCCAAGGACCGAAGAATCATTATTTGATTTATTCGAGCGATATTTTCTTCATCATAATACCGATACCCATTTTCAGCGCGAACACTTTTTAAAATATTTGCCTCTTCCCAAAACCGTAATGTTCTCGGGGACAACCCTGTTTTTTTGGCAACGATGCCTATTTTTTGCATTTGTTAGCCTCCAGATGGAAATTATAAAGGATTCCGTTGCGTCAATGTCAAGTTAATATTTAATATTATAGCATCTTTTTTTTAAAATAAAATGGGTATCAGTATGCATAATACTAATGTGCTTATCGGTTTCACTAGATGTGTGATAACAAAACAAAAGGCGTGATTGTTTTCACGCCTTGCCTAAGTCTTGAAGAAAATTTATAAATTTTTTAATGAGTAACCATTAAAGCAGATTTGTTTTTCACAAGCACAACCCCATCATATAACCCCTTATTTTCAGCGATAACAACATGGCTAACATTGATAACCGTTACGCCTTCAAGATCCATAAGTGTCGCTTCAATAGCTTTTACTCGATCGCGGTCCAAACTTGCAAATGCTTCGTCAAGCATAATTATATCTGATTTATTTAATAAAGCCCTTGCAATTGCAATCCGACTCTTTTCTCCACCGGAGACATTTTTACCGTTATCATAAATCATATAATCTAGCCCTTCGGGATTGCTTTGAACAAATTCAGTTAATCCCGCTTTAGCAATTGCTTGAGTAACCTCAAATTCCGAATAATCCTTAAATAGGGTAAGATTATTTCGTAAAGTGTCTTCAAACAAAAAAACCATCTGTTCAATGTTGGCAATTCGCGCAAAATAGTCCTGTTTTCTCACATCAGATAGCACTTCCCCATCAATCTCAATCGTTCCCTCCGTAGGATCGAAGTATTTGCGAAGTAATCGTAAAAATGTCGATTTACCTCCTCCGGATGGTCCGATGACAAGGTATTTTTTGCCTTTTTCTAGAGTCAAATCAACATTATTTAACACAAGATTATCTTCATAGGCAAAGGAAACATTTTTGAAAGTGATGCCATGTTCGAAACTAGTCAGATTCACCGTCTCGATATGGGTGTTTTTATCTTGTAAAGACGCATCAATGCGTGTAAAAATCGCTTTGACAGAACGAACTTTGGGAATAGCCTCTGCCACGGTGAAAATCGGACCAATCAATCTGCCGATATTATTGACAATGACAACGACTCCCGCAAAAGTCACCAACCCTTTCATAGCCATATTAACAACGAAGAGCATCAAGACGAGAAAGACACTCATCCCCAACGCGTTTTGGCCAACAAATACAAAACTCATCAGCCGATCGATGATATACTTTTTTTGTTGGACAGATTCGCTTTTGGCATAAAAGTTGTCTTTTACTCGGGTTTCTAAACCGTTATTCTTAATAATTCCAAACGCTGACAAAACTTCTTTGATGAAACCATTATATCCAGCAAACAGTTCGCTCCGTTCTCGATTGTGTTTTCTTACTGGTCGTTCAATTAGATTGGAAAGTAATCCATTTACTCCCATGATTCCAATTCCCACAAGTAAGATGAGTGGATTGATTAGCGAATAGATAATAATTGCGGTAGTAAAATTGATGAGTCCTTCCGTGATACCGATAATTTGTTCAAGATAATCGGATTCGATGAT
>JAQWBC010000116.1 GCA_028707415.1 Candidatus Izemoplasmatales bacterium | reverse complement strand
GTAAAGATTATCTATTTAAAACCTAAATTAACCTATTAGTCTTTTAATTTATAAATACTCAAGAATGTATCGCCTATTTTCTCTAAAAAGAAAACACCTGTTTAACAGGCGTTCAAATTTTATGGAGGACCCAGTCGGATTCGAACCAACGATCAGGGAGTTGCAGTCCCTTGCCTTTCCTCTTGGCTATGGGTCCGTAAATGCATATCATATAATAAAGAGTAAGGTTTAACTTACTCTAGAGATTATCGATGGTCGGGAAAACAGGATTTGAACCTGCGACCTCTTGGTCCCAAACCAAGCGCTCTACCAAGCTAAGCTACTTCCCGTAATTTAAAAAAAGATGGCGCGCCCATCAGGAGTCGAACCCGAAGCCTTTTGATCCGTAGTCAAACGCTCTATCCAATTGAGCTATGAGCGCGCGTGGTTGGCGATTTCAATGAGAAGAATTTAACCTATAGTAATAATCCGAATGAAATCCTTATACCCATTTTTAAGGCCGATATATATATTATCAAATATCGCTGAAAAATGCAACGATTTTCTCTAGAATATCAATAACTGTCAACTTTTTTTCAATCCATCACAAAGGCGTTTTATTCTTTGTCATAAATAATAGAATATTATCCAATTACATTAGATTAATCCAAAATCGCATCACGTTTTCGTCTTCAAATGGGACAATGTTTTCCAAAACGCCACCATTTTTTTCAATGATTCGCCGTGAACCTAGGTTATCATCGTCACAAGTAACTAACACCTTTTTTAATCCGTTTCGGCGACAGACATCGAGCGCCAGAGCCAACATTTCTTGGGCATAGCCTTTTCGTCTTTCTGATGGTCGAATGCCATAGCCAATGTTTCCTCCGTAATTATAAAGATATTCATTTAAAACGAACCGGATATCAATTGCCCCTAAAATCCGTTTTTCAGAATCTTTCGTTAGAAAATAGGTTTCCGCACGAACGTGACCATTCGGAAGACTTATTCCTTTTGCATATGAGCGAACAATCCGCAAATACTCTTCATAATCTTTGGTTCGATGTTTCAAAGCATAGGGAGTAATATCTAAAGTTTCGGTTTCCATCTCTTGAATGATTGCCATCCATTCTTCATCGTAACCTTCGCATGGAAATACTAATTTAAGGTTTTGCATATCTTTGTCTCCATTAAGAAATAGCCATAGTATTATCATACCTTTAATCATGTAATAACACAATAAAAGAACGTTTATAAATTGGTCAAAAAACATCATTATGTTTAAAAAAAACACCCGCTTAACAGGTGTGAAAAATCATGGTGGAGATGACGGGACTCGAACCCGCGACCTCTTACATGCGAAGCAAGCGCTCTCCCAGCTGAGCTACAACCCCACGAATACAAGTATTTTACATAAAATTCAATAAAACCGCAAGCATTATCGATTGACTTCATGGAATAATTGGATTTTAAGAATAATTACGATTATTCGACAATAAAACTTGTCATAACTCCAAATTCATCAATAATGATAACTCTTCCGCCTCTAGCCAAATCACCATATGAATTTTCGCCAGTTTTCCGTCCATATGCCAGCAAAATACCTTCTTTCATAAAGGCATAATCATTTACGTGATCATGTCCGACAAAAACCCCGCTCGTTTTCCCAAATGATACCATCGCTTCAAATAACCCTGTGTCTACACCTTGTGGACAAACAGGTTCACCAATATTACCTTCATATGCCTCTGGGTTAATAAATTGTCGTAAAGGGATGTGCATAAAAACAATCGAACCGACTTCGTCTTGCGAAGCATGGGTTTTATACCAATCAACTTGTGATCTTTGAATGTTTCCGTATTCTTCAATCTCTCCATATGTATGCGAATCAAAAAAATACAATGTATAAAAAGGATTACCATTTTTTGTGAAATTGATTCGGAAATTACCGACTCCACCATCATTCATTTCCGGTCCGGTTTTAAAATATAAGTACTGTGTATTTTCAATGACATCAAGATAATCTTGATAGGAACAATTATCGGTTTCATGATTACCAAAAACGAAAGTCCAAGGAACCGCCAACGCTTCCATTCTATCAATTAAAACAGCAAATGAACTCGGTCCACCAGAAGCGACAACCAAATCGCCGGTAATTACAATTAAATCATAATTATCACTGTTTACCAAATCATCAATAATGTCCAAGGTGGTTTGTGTATTGATATCAGCGCTTTCCATAAGGTGCAAATCAGTCAACTGCAAGATTTTTAAAGAATCTCCGTCTAACTCTATGGTAAATGGCAAATCATCGCTGTATTCGTCGATTTTAGCCTTGCAAGATGTCATGGATAATAACAAAAACATCATCAAGACAATTATGATTTTTTTCATTTGCCGAATTCCTTTCTTTACCATCTTCTATATACATTATTATACCATCAACCCCCGAGAGATTATTAATTCTTTTTTAATGTTCATCAGATACTTAGTGATTTCTATTGATATCAGAAGAAAAGCGCTTAGCGATATCCTCGCAAAGCGCTTTTCTTCTAAGCATTCGTTGTTGTCCTAGCTGCCAAGTATTCGTCGTTGTCCACCATCTAAGTAATCATGATGTCTTATCTTCTAAGTAGTCGTGTTGGATGGCATATCGTTAGTAATCATTGTCAGTATTGTGGTTTTCAAAACCAATAGAAATTGTACCACTCTTTTACAAAAACCGCTTGCTATAAATTGCGGTTGTATCTTTTATTTGCGGCGAGATAGTGTTATACTCTTTTGTGTATCCCAAAAGGGACATTAAGAGGTTGTATATGTCGAACTATCTTCCCGATTTTCTTGAAGACATAATCCATCATCCACAAAATCAATATACCCTGTACATCTCAAAACAGATGGTCATCGCTGTTTTTACCAAAGATGAAAAAAATTGGTTAAAACCTTTTTCGCATTCACACCCAGAATACGAATTTATCATCCCGCTTACTCCCATTCCTTGTCTTCGCTGTGATGGGGCAAATTATTTTGGCGAAACCAGTATCGTATACCCAGTTCAAAGTGAAGTGAACCATGGCATCACGTATGCTATCAATGATATTTCATTCATAATGATTATCATTCGTAAAGCCTTTCTCGATCAATGTATTGAAAGTTGCGAAACGATAACAAAAAAAGCCTTCATCTATGAGTTTGCAATGACGAGAAAGCTAAATGACCTCATTACCCTCTTCAAAGAGGACGCTTCTTCTTTTGAACAAAGTGAAGTATCTTTACGACATATCTCCGCCTTAATTGGTATCGAATTAGCAAAATTAGGACTGCGTTCTAACCTTGATACCAGACATCAGCCGACATTTCGCAAATTCAGCACTTTAAAAGATAGTGCTGACTATATAATCGCTAATCTTGCCCAAGACTTTTCCGTGGTCGATTTGGCGGCGATGTGCAATCTATCACAATATCACTACATTCGGATGTTCAAAGAGACATTTGGCGATCCACCTTACAAATATCTGTTAAAAGCTCGGGTATCGACAGCAGCGATTTTATTAAAAAACTCCGCCTTGGCAATTTCTGATATCAGTTTTCAGTGTGGCTTTCCATCGCCAAATCGATTTTCAGTAATGTTTAAATCAAAGTTAGGAATGACACCCAGCGAATATCGAAAAGGGTATCAGTCTCGATAATAATATAAAAGGGGTGATATCATGTGCGGACGATACACATATATCGTTAGTTATGAGGATCTTCACCGTTATTTACAGGAATCATTTCAAATCGGAGATTTTGATGATGCCATCGTTGTGCCAAGATACAATGTAGCTCCTGGACAAAACGTACTTTCAATTGTTAATGATGGTAAGAAAAATCGCGCTGGTCTCATAAAATGGGGGTTCGTTCCATCATTCGCCGATAGCGAAAAAATCGGGAACCATCTCATCAACGCTAAATCCGAAACAGTTGCCGAAAAGCCGGCTTTTGCATCATCATTTATGAATCGTCGATGTGTGCTTTTAGCCGATGGATTTTATGAATGGCGCCAAGAAGGCGCCAAGAAGATACCGATGCGAATCACATTAAAAAATAACTCCCTTTTCCCAATGGCTGGTTTGTGGAGTGCCTTCACTCGATCTGACGGTTCGAAACTCTATACCTGCGTCATTCTTACTACTTTAGCAAATTCAATCGTGACACCGATTCATAATCGAATGCCAGTAATATTATCTATAGAAGACACGAAAACGTGGTTGAATCCATCAATATCAGATAAGGATCAACTTAAAGCATTGATGAAATCATATGCACCTTCTGAAATGATTGCCTATCAAGTGTCTTCTTTGGTAAACACAGC
>JAQWBC010000115.1 GCA_028707415.1 Candidatus Izemoplasmatales bacterium | reverse complement strand
GCTGACCCGTCGGTTTCGTCACTTTGACGTTGCATTTTCTCAATTGCCATTTCGTTTAAATGAATGAATGTCTCTTTCGTCATTTCCCGATTAAGGATAAAAACCGAGCGATAGGAAAAGAACATCAAGATCATTAAGATTATCTCACTAAAATCGAGAAGATTATAAAATGTCAAAAGCAAAGCAAATGGCGTTATTGCAAAAATGACAAGTTTGAAAATCTTTCTGTATGGCACAAATTTTTTAATTCTCCAAAAAGCAATCGTAGCCAACAAAGATATGATAATTAGGGTAATAAAATTACCCACAATCGTCGCAAATATTCCAAAAATACGAATCACAGTGGTCATGACTTTAAAAAAATCATCAAAATTGGTACCCGTTCCCGTCATATTAGCAATGCTAAACTGATAGAGAGTTTCGTTTTCAAGAATAATAATAACCTGGCTGCCTTGAAAGATAATCCGATTGGGATCAGCGGTTGGCAAGCTGGCTGTGTCATCAAGAAAATAAACCGAATAGCCAAATAGAGCGTATTTATTGTCTTGGTCATAGTTTGAACCTTCACAAGAAAGTTCTCCGCTCTGAAACAAACAACCTGTGGTTTCCGTGGTGATGACCGCATTGGCTTGATAGCCAACGTATTGAACGATTCCGCCAATAGAAACAAACAAAGCCATCACAAGCAAATATAAAAAGACAAAAAGACCGCTTTTATTGCGATACTTTAACAAATTGTTCGGAGTAAGAAGTGAATCTTTGATCAAATTATACATATGCTCACCTTGGTTATCATATTATACCATTGATTTGTATATGGATTAAACAATATGATTGTATTATTTTTTAATGATATTGGTGTGACGTTTTGATGTTTACAAATAAAAAAATTTCAAATCGAAGTTTGAAATTCCATTATTGATGAGTGTAATGGCTTTTTTCCTTCAGTTTAAGAATTCTCGCATAAATGTTGAAAGGAAATAACGAGATTTTTTGATTGAAAGACAATACTTTACTATCAAGAACTCGGCGAATTTCCTGAAGATTTTCATACGTTTCAATCACGTATTTATTATTCGGATCTGTAGAATCAATCTTCGGATATGTAATATCAAGCAAATCCAATAACGCTTTTTTATCCTCGAATGATATTTCTTTAATAATCAATTTTTCGTATCTTTCAAAGGCGTCGTCCTTGACCACCTTCGAGATTAAATTCATTGATTTTCGTAATTCAATGTCAAATTTTGATTGTGAACGGTATAAATCTTTAAAAGAAATCCTTAGATTTCTGACAATCAAAATCGAAAAAACGATAATGATAATCGCAATTAAGATGATAAGAAGTGATATTTCAATGAACAAATCCCATTTGATTGCAATGAACATTATCGTCATCCTCTCTAATTATTGCTAAGATACTGTTTTAAGATTTCTACCATGTCAAGTTTTTCCCATGGCAAATCGAGGTCATTTCTCCCAAAATGACCATAAGTGGCCACTTGTCGGTATATCGGTCGCTTTAGTGTTAATTTGTCAATAATAGCTCTTGGCCGTAAATCGAAGTGTTTTTTTATGATATCGATGATTGCATCATCGGCTATTTTTCCAGTGTGGAACGTATCGACACCAATCGATGTTGGCTTTGCGATACCAATAGCGTAGGAAATCTGAATTTCAATTTCGGAAGCAATCCCGGCAGCTACAAGATTTTTAGCGACATACCGAGCAGCATATGCAGCGCTTCGATCAACTTTGGACGGATCTTTTCCGGAAAAACAGCCACCACCATGATGAGCTTTTCCTCCGTATGTATCAACGATGATTTTACGACCAGTAAGACCCGTATCGCCCGAAGGACCGCCGATTACAAATCTTCCGGTCGGATTAACAAGGATCTCTGTATTACTATCAATTAAATTCTTGGGAATCGTCGGCAGAATAACATATTTAACGATATCTTCATAAATCTCATCATGAGTCATCTCAGGAGAGTGTTGACAAGAAACTAGTATTTTATCAATTCGCTGCAATTTACCATCATCACCAAATTGACAAGTGACCTGGGTTTTGCCATCAGGACGCAAATATTTCAGTTTCTTGCTCTTGCGAACTTCAGCGAGTTTATGGGCTAATTTATGAGCGTAAACAATCGTAACGGGCATGTATTCCGGAGTCTCGTTAGTGGCATATCCAAACATCATTCCTTGATCGCCAGCTCCTTGCTCATGGGTTTCGCTCTCCGCAACCCCCATGGCTATATCCGAAGATTGACTGTTTATCGAGACCAAAACTGAAAGATTTTCGGCATCAAAACCGTATTTCCCGCGATCATAACCAATATCAGCGACAGTCTTTCGAACAATTTTTTGAATATCAACGTATGTGGTTGTCGTTATTTCTCCGGCAACGAGAACCAATCCCGTAGATGCCATCGTTTCGCAAGCAACACGAGCTTCGGGATCATCAGTTAAAATCGCATCTAAAATAGCGTCACTTATCTGATCACAAATTTTATCGGGATGACCCTCAGTAACAGATTCACTTGTAAAATACTTGTACATAATTATCGCTCCTTACTGTTGGGCTAGTTTGAAATATAATGATTCGAAATCATCAGTATATTTGACAAAACGATCGAGGATTTGGGGATCAAAATAAGGATAAAATTCCAACTGCAGAAGATCAATAGCTCGGGAATGCTTAAGAGCTCTTTTGTAATTTCGATCTTGTCGTAAAATTTCATAAACTTCTGCCAGCAAAATCACTTGAGATTCGCGGTTATTTTGAATGCCATTCATTTCTTTTATGAAATCCTGATCGGCTGTCTTTTCAAAGTGAGCACGGACAATATCTTCGCCCTTTTGATCCAGTTGCAGACGTTTAATGATCACCGATCCCACCATTGTTTTTTCTCGAATACGTTTAAAATCATCTTCTTCAAGAACTTCTTTATCGTCATAATCAGATAAAGATAACTTGCCTTTTTGATCGACATGAATCGTCGAAAAATCGTAAATCTCTTTGCATAACTTCGGCGAATAACCCAAGTAATTGCCAAGCCGAGACGATATTTCCGCAACTCGTTTAGCGGCTGCAGCCGTTACTTTATCTTCTTCTTCAATGCCACGACTTTTATAAACACCAATGACATCAAATACATCGGAAACGACCGACTTAAAATCTTTTTCCATGCCGCGACGCTTAACTAATTCGGTTTTGCGTTTGTTATTCATATCTTCAGTAATTCTCGCTGTGGAATATAAAGCAATCATGAATATCGCTAAAACGAGAGTTCTGAGTACTATATCAGTCAAAATGGAACCTTTCAGGTAATTCCATAAAGTCGTAATGTCAGTCGCAAAGGCATAAACCGGATAGAGAATCGTCAAATGAATTATTGTCATGACAATTATGGTAATTTTAAAGATGGTCCCTAATAATTTTGAATCTTGGTATAGAGATAAGACTACCAAAGCAAAATAAATCAATGAGTATCCCGCTTGAGTAATACTGAAGAAGCCTTCCTCCGGGTCAGTTCCCAACATCGCTTGCAATTTGATATAGACAGTAATTGCCATTAATAAAATATATACAGCTGATATATATTCAGCTAATTGTTGCTTTTGAAGGGTTTTCGGGTCTTCATAAATTATTCTTTTAATTGTTAAACTAACAAAAAACATGATTAAGAACACTGAAAGAGCTAAGATAAGATTCAAATTCCGATTTGAGCCTTCCGAACCGATGAGCATAAATAAGAAAAATACAATGTTGGTAACCCAGAGAATGTTACGAATTACTAAATTCTTGCGATATAAGACCGAGGTGTCATCTAAAATATCGACTCCGGCTTCGAAACTAAAACGATTGATAAAGAACTGAGTGACTTTTGTCCAGAATGGACTTTTACCTTCAACTTCCATCTGTTTTTTATTGACACCGACTTTTTTTTCATCAAATTTATTTTTAAATGATGCAATCCGAAAAAAGTCGACTAATTTTTCCCAAAACGTTTTTTTTCGCGGAGCTTTTTCCTTGGCAACCGTTTCGAAATATTCATCGATTTTTTGCGATTCATCTGTTTTGGTGTTCTTAGCAAATTTACGTTTAAGCGAACTGTCATTTTTGCGGAAGAACTCATCCAATGTTTTTTCGCGGTCGTCCATCTGGATTCACTCCCTTTCGCATTTAATTATTGAAAATAGGCTAAAATAATTTTGGCTGTTAGGATTGTTTTTTTGTTCTTTCTTGCCCGCCTCGTTCTCTTTGATTTCCTCTTTTTTAGCGGCAGGTTTATTTTTCTGGTTCTTAGGTTTTTCGGTTCGGTTTCTGTCGCCTTAGTTTTG
>JAQWBC010000114.1 GCA_028707415.1 Candidatus Izemoplasmatales bacterium | reverse complement strand
CTCCAAATCCAGACATTCTGTGTAATAAATATATCAAATTCAATGCTTTTTCGAAAGTGGCAAATATGCTTGGCGCTGACTACATCGCGATGGGGCATTATGCTAATACACGATACGAAAACGGAGAAACTTGGTTGCTGCGAGGTACTGATCATGACAAGGATCAAACCTATTTCTTGTGTCAATTGACTCAAGAACAGCTGAGAAACGTCATTTTTCCAGTTGGAATGTTGACAAAATCGGAAGTTCGCGCCATTGCGACTAAAAACAATTTAATCACTGCCAATAAGAAAAACTCAACGGGAATTTGTTTTATTGGTGAACGTCGATTTCACCAATTTCTCAGTAATTATCTTCCAGCTAGTCCTGGCTTAATGAAGGATACTGAAGGGAAAATCATCGGTAATCACGATGGTCTCATGTACTATACAATCGGTCAACGTAAAGGGCTGGGAATCGGTGGACACAAAGACTTTGATAATGCTCCTTGGTTCGTTGTCGGTAAAGATATCATCAATAACATTCTTACCGTTGGCCAGGGATTTCATCATCCAGATTTATATTCTAATTCCTGCTTAGTTGAAGAAGTAAATTGGATTCCGAATACCCCATTTTCCGATAACCTCGACTGTACTGCCAAATTTCGTTATCGACAAATAGATGTTCCCGTGACCTTGTCATGGATTGATAAACATCGCATCAAAGTTCAATACCCAAATACGGTTCGCGCCGTCACTCCCGGGCAAGCTGCGGTTTTCTATCAAGGACCAATTTGCCTTGGTGGTGGAACAATTGATCAAGTATTTATGGATGAGAAAAAAAGGAATTATTAAGAGGCGGAAAATGAGTAAAAAAATCGGTCTTTGTTTAGCTGGTGGTGGTGCTCGTGGCCCTTACCAGATTGGAATCGCTAAAGCTTTAGCGGAAATGCAGCTATTTGACCGAATTGAAGCATTTTCCGGTACAAGTATCGGTTCTGTCAATGCCGCCTTTTTAGCATCTGTTGGCGTTGAAAGAACCGAATCTTTATGGGCGGGAATTTCTGATAACGAAATTAAGACTACAGAGGGAACTTTCCGCAGGATTATCAATGAAAAATTGAATATTGCCGAAACCGGAGTATATGATATTTCCGCACTACGTAAATATATCCACGATAACCTCGATTTTTCGGTTTTAAAGGAAAAAGAAGTATATGCAACTTTGTCAAAAGGTGGGAAAGTCGGGGAAAGTATTATCGGTTTATTAAAAAGTAGTTATCGACACTTTATCAAGAAGGATTCGCAAGTTATCTATAGTCGCCTTGGAGAAACAAATGATGAGGAAACAATCGAATTAATTATTGCCTCCTGTTCAATTCCTGTCATTTTTCCACCCGTAGAGTTGAATAAACGCAAATATTATGACGGTGGAGTATATGACAATGTTCCCGTCGAGCCATTGGCACAATCGGGTTGTGATATTATTATCGTCGGCCATCTCCATTTTTTAGATTTCATTGATAAGTCCAAATATCCCGGGATTGATTTCATTGAGATTCGCCATAAAGGCTCATTGGGTGGTTTTTTAAATTTTGATCCTAATCGCGTTGCAAAACTTGTCGAATTTGGTTATCACGATACCATTGATTTCTTTAGCAAACATGGTATTACAATTTAATTAAATATGTTTCACGGAAAACCGCCTTAAACCCGTAATATGTTGTCATAAACGGATAAGGAGGTTTTTTTTATGAAAAAAATTGGTCTTTTAGCAATGCTTTTATTTATTGTCGGGATGTCATCATTGATTTCGGTATCAGCTGATGAGTACGGTGCGTATCAAAGCATAACTTTTGTCAATGGAAATGCGAAACTTTTGAAATCCTTTACTCAAGAAGAATATAAAAACTACTATAATCAGATTCCCAAACATTACTTTATGGGTTGGAAAATACTGACAGTATGTAAAGAACAACCTGTTGATTTTATTTCGGAAACAAAATTAAAAATCTATAATCGTGGTTACAGTACAATTAAACACGATATTACTTTGACTTCAAAGGTAGAATCTAAATATCAGATTAGTGCTTCTGGATCGATAGCGATTAGTATCAGTGGAAATGTCAAAAAATTTAAAGGCGGACTCGATAGTAATATCAAAGCGACGATCGACTATGAAACAAAAACCTCATCAAGTGAAGAATATTCATTTAAAATTTCGGTCGATCCAGGGACGTATATTACTATTATCACGAAAGGGGAAGGAATCGTTAATAACGGGGTCGCAAAGAGTTATTTTTTTTGGATTCTCACCAGTAAAGGTGGCTGGGAAACGTTTGTTGTAACAACGGAATATTATGAAATCATAAAAGAAAGAATAGTATGAAACGGGTAGCATTAGTGCTTGTTATGAGTTTCTTCATTGTGGCCGTGGTATTATTGATTGTCGCTAAACCACAGACAAAAACCGTCTCCATCTTGACGGTTGCGCACGAATATTCACGGTTAATAGCCTCGAACGAAGAAACAGTCGGAATCGTCATATTTGCCAATCAGAAAGATACATTTTTAACAGATCAAACCTGCATTTCAGGTGTTAAAATCTATGACCAAGATCGTGAAATGGCTGTTTCTATCGCTTCAATTGAGATGCTGGATAATCAAATTGTCTATAATTCCCAATTATATTATGCTTTTAGATTTAATTTTAAATTGGTTGATTTAAGTGGAAGCACAGCAGAACTGTCATTTTTCGATGCAACGCTAGAAATATCTTACATCAACTCGCATCAGTTAGCTTTTATTGTTGGTAATATCAATTTAATTTATAATGACCTTAGCGATTCAAATCATATCGATATGTTTCGAATGTATGCTATCATCAACTCCATCGATGGCATCTCATCATTGGCAGGCATCATCATCGGTATATCGACACGTAATCAGGCTCCCGTTGTTTTAACTGATATGACGATTTTTACAACTAATGCCAAACTTGATTGGGAAAATGCCATGGTTGTAAATCAACCTCCTTCACCCAAAGAGATTGTTCCATCGATACTACAATGTGAAGAATATGATTTTGTTGTGTCATCGTTTGCGTCGATGACTAATGATATCAATGTAATTGATGAAGTTCTCATCTTCATTCCTATTCAATATCGGGGAAAGCTAGGCTATTTATACCGTTTTCCGATTCGAATTTCTTATATGGTTGGAAATCAAAGTTATCAATACTATATCGATGATTTTCTTTTTCGTTCTTTTGAATTGTTGCCGGAGGTGTTCAAAGATGATGTCGTCGAGGCCACATATCGCTATTGAAATGGAAAAGGTTTCTAAGAAATATGGCACAAAAACCGCAATCCAAAATATTAATATCATTTTTGAAAGCGAGACATTAAACTTACTTGTTGGGACCAATGGATCGGGAAAATCAACATTGTTAAAGTGTATAATGGGCTTAGTTCATTATGATGGGACTATAAAAAAACGCCATTTTCGGATTGGATATGCCCCTGAAGAATATGTAATGCCGTATTTTATGTCAATTCGTTCGTTCTTGGAAAATGTTGGTTCTTTTCATGAGGATTCCAAAGAACACTTGACAAAGGAAATTAATCTTCATTTAGATTATTTCGATTTGCGTCAATCAGAACACAAACCGATTGGGAAAATCTCCAACGGAATGCGCCAGAAGGTTAATTTAATTCAAGCATTTCTTCATCATCCGAAAATACTTTTACTTGATGAACCATTATCGGCTTTAGATATCGACACCCAGGGGAAAGCAATGGGATTAATTCGCGAACGAATGACTGAAAGTTTAATTATCGTCTCTACTCATTCCCCCGAAAAATATAAGTTTCGTCGTAAACGGATTTGTGTCATGGTCAATGGAACCATTGATAACAATAATGTTTAAACTTCAATTATACTATCTGATGAATCGAACGGCTATGTGGTTTCTATCAATAGCATTATTAGTCGTTGCGGTAGCGTTTTTGTACTCAAGTCGGTTCTATGAAACCACCGCTTTGCTCGACGCTTTTCGGAGTCAGTATCAATCTGAGTATCTTTACGAATCAATCGGAATCACTAAATTCGTTATGGTAATCGTATCGCTTTTTTTAAATTTACATTGTTTTTTGGGTGTTAACGGCAAATATGCCGCCTTTTTTGTTTCTAAGCATAGCGATCGTCTTCGATTTATTATCTCAAAAATGGCAATGATTAGTCTGATTACTACGATTATGTGCTTGACAGCATGGTGTATATTTAATTTAATTGGAATATATCTCACTCCTTATCACACCCTAAAACTTAGTGATGCAGTTCTATATGGATACATTACTATCGAAGCGATTAGCCTCGGTTTGATCGAAGCATTAT
>JAQWBC010000113.1 GCA_028707415.1 Candidatus Izemoplasmatales bacterium | reverse complement strand
GAGATGAACATCTTTTTGCGTTACCGTTTGACTGACCAATAAGACATCCGCGTGACGGCGTTTTGCCTCTTGAATGAAGTCTTCGTTCTGAACCTGACTCCCCAAATTGTAGGCTTTGATTCCTGCATATCGCTCCAACCCATAATGACCGGCATAGCCTTTCATATTCATGATTGCATCAATACCCACAGTGTGAGCATCCGTCCCTGTCGAAGCACCAATGAATACTAAATCCCGGTCAAATTCCTCAGCGATCATTTTTTCAACGGCTTCTTTGTCAAAAGTAGGTGTAGTGATTTCCGTTACTTTTAAAACCGAAAGATCAACTTGGTGAATCACCGGCCCATAGACAATGTAAAAACTGTAATTCTCACCAATTGCTTCCATATTGACAACCGCAGGGTCAATTATACCCATTTGTTTTCCCAACTGTTTGGCAGCTTCGATACCTAAGGCGCCAGCCGCAATCGGTAAAGTAAAACTCAGTTGGACTTTGCCATCATTTGAAGTGTCACCATAAGGTTTAATTTTCATGAGAAACCCCCTCGATAAAATCCATTACCGGATTTTGATAGTCCGGATGTTTTTTAAAAACACCCGTCAACCCTTTACCACCGGTAAAAGATCGTTTAATATCCGCAAAAACACCTTTTTCTAAAGCTTTGAAGAGCGACATATCGGCAATTTCCGTTAACAAATCGTGAGCTTGGCTTAAAACGGCTTTGGCTCGATTACAGATTAAACCATCGGGCTGGTAGGTAACCTCTTCCGAAAATGATTTCATGGATTTGTAAACCATCTTAGCATTTTTAATTGCTAAGTACCGATCCGATAAAAACGGGGTGTGGATAGCTTCCGTCATCATACCTAAAAGATGAATCGATTGATCCGTCATAATCGTGGCAATGTTAAACATAGCATTTTGTTCATAGGCCCGAAAAATGTTTCCCGTAATGTGTTTCGTCGGTGGCATATATTTAAGCGGTGCATCAGGGAAAATTTCCCGACACATTTGGGCTTGGGCAATCTCATATAAGAAACTATTCTCAATTTCGGGATCAATCTCAAAAGCATGACCAAGACCCATTAATCTACTTGGCAATCCCGCACGGTAAGCAAACTGTTCATTGATAAACTGAGAAGCTAAGACTGTATGCGCTTGCGTAAAAGCATCACTTGTGGTCAGATAATTATCTTCACCGGTATTGATGATGACGCCACTGTAAGCATTGATTCGCCGGGAAAAATATTGATCAACGAATGTTCTTTGCATATTGATGTCCCGAAAAATAATGCCATACATACTATCATTTAACAAAATATCTAAACGCTCAACAGCAGCCATGGCCGCAATTTCAGGCATGCATAGTCCCGAGGCGTAATTAACTAATTTGATATACCGTTTTTCGGTTTTTGACACTTCATCAAGGGCTTGGCGCATCAGTTTAAAATTGGCTTGAGTAGCGTATGTACCGCCAAAACCTTCAGTAGTGATTCCATAGGGAACATAATCAAGCAAGGATTGAGCCGTTGACCTAATAACGGCAATGATATCCGCTCCAACTGTAGCAGCGGCCTTGGCCTGAACGATATCTTCATAGATATTCCCAGTTGCGACAATCACATAAATCTCCGTTTTTGGTTCTGGGTAACTGGTTAAGAACGCATTGCGGAGGTCACGATTTGCCTTTATCTTCGCAAAAGTCACTTGAATATAAGGATTCAAGATGGATTTAACTTGTTTAGAAGAAACGTATGGATATCCACACAGAGGTATTTCTTTTGACAAATATGCATCAAGAAAATCCGGTAAGTTTTTTCCTGTAGCAACTAATGCGCTTGCTAAAGTCACGGCAACGCCACGGGATAAGTCACCATTTTTTTGAACATCATCGACAATTAGATTGGGAATTGGCACATCAAAAGCATCGACACCATCGATACCCAACAGTCGACAAACAGTTCTTTCAACGGAAACCGTTGTATGTTGATTAATAAATGTTTGAACGTCGATAGATATTTGATTCGCCAATCGCCGACAATCTTGAATCATGTGTTGATCTAAATTGAGTTTATTCATTGCTTTTCTCACTTTCGGCACCGACATTGAACAAAGGCACCTGCATTTTTGCCATTAATAATGATTGAAATTCTTTTTCTTCAAAAACATAACCCGTCGGTGAATACGGATTATAACAGATAGCCACCAAATTCATTGGCCGTAAAACCGTAATCTCCATCTTCAAACTTAACAGATGCTTGAGAAGTAATCCCGAAATAACAAGGTGAGCCGGATCTTTGATAATCAAATCGAAATGAATGCGATTCCGATTCTGGATTAATGCTTCCGCAAACATCGGGCCAACCGCTCCGGGAATATACAACTTCCGAATCATTTCCATTTTTGGTCCGAACAGTTCTTTTTGATCAAAGCCGATATTACCAAATGATCGCAATGATCCCGACTCATCAATCCCAATGATTTCCTGATATGCTTCAAGAAATTGATATTGCGGACTAGTTGCCGGCAAATGAAATTTCTGGACCGTGGCTTCACCGTGTTCAACAACTTTGAGCATATCAATCGCATAACTAGCCCCAATCACAAAGATTAAGGCATCACCAAGACGAGAGGAAGCTAATCGTGAAAAAGCTCCATCAATAAATATTTTGCTGGCACCAAGGTCAGAAAACATGCAAATTAATGTTTCCATTTCTTTTACCGTTGATGGACCGGCCACTAACCCATTTCCCGCTTTTGAAACTTCTAAAATAACGATTTCACCAAGAGCAGAAAAAATTCCTGTATGTTTAACAACGAATGCCTCTGCTTCCCACGCCGAAAGACACTTAATCGCGGTCGCAACTAACATCCCTTTTTGAAGAGCAATGCGGGGCTTGGGCATAAAGGTAATCTGATCGATTTCTTCGCCGTCAAGTCCAATGGAAGTAATAGCAATCAAACGATCTGAAAACACCCGGATTAAGTGATTTAATACTGTGGTTTTTCCGGCGTTTTTAGCATTACCGACGATACTGACGGTTTGATGATTTTCTAATAAGGTTTTTATGGTTTCATACTCCGTTCACGACGAACGAGATGTTTTGGTTCTATTGCCGTCTGCTCACCGTTTAAAAGACCGGAAACGCCACCAAGTCTTTCATTTTTACATGAGTCACACTGACAGTTTTCATAATCAGTCGGTTCACTGTATGTAGTAATAACGCCCTCGTAATTACGTAAAACCGTTTTACCAGGAGCTGAAGACAGGATATAATTTGGCATTACGGGAATCTTTCCACCACCGCCTAAAGCATCAACCACAAACGTTGGAACACAATATCCGCTAACATGTCCACGTAGCCCTTCAATGATTTCGATCCCTTTAGATATTGGGGTCCGGAAGTGCCCGATACCCATTGATAAATCGCATTGATACAAATAATAAGGACGTACCCGCATTTGGGCCAAACCAGTGACTAATTTACGCATTGTATGTACACAATCGTTTACTCCTCGGAGCAAGACACTTTGATTACCGAGCGGAATTCCCGCATCAGCCATCAAATCTAAGGCCCGTTTACTTTCGAGAGTAAACTCGTCGGGATGATTAAAGTGAGTATTAATCCATATCGGATGATATTTTTTGAGCATATTAACTAAATTTTCCGTAATTCTCTGGGGCATGACGACAGGAACTCGAGTCCCTAAACGAATGATTTCCACATGATCAATTTCCCGTAATCGTTTTATAATCGACTCAAGGCTCTGATCATCGAGTAATAAAGCATCGCCACCGGATAGTAAAACATCACGAACTTGAGGTGTCTTGCGAATGTATTCGATGCCTTTGTCGATTCGTTCTTTGGAAGCCATCCGGTCAGATTGACCAGCAAATCTCCGTCTTGTGCAATGCCGACAATACATACTGCACATATCAGTAATTAAAAATAGTACCCGGTCAGGATAACGGTGAGTTAACCCGGGAACCGGTGAATCTTTATCTTCATCGAGCGGATCTAAATTGTCATTTATTCCCACAATTAGTTCGGCAATTCCCGGAACTGCTTGTTTGCGAATTGGGCAATTAGGATTGCTTGGATCTATCATTGTCAGATAATATGGCGTAATTGCCATCCGAAACTTAGTTAAAACGTTTTCAATTTCGGATTCTTCTGCTTTCGTAATTGGTAAATACTTCTTCAAATCTCTGACTGACATGATTCGGTTTTTAACTTGCCAATGCCAATCGTTCCATTCAATGTCAGTCACTAAAGGAAAATATTTGGCTTTTCTTTCTAAATATAAATCATTAGTCTTAATCATTGTGTTACCCCCTTGGTCCGTATCTTCTCATAAATATCGCATATAGTAATCGCGATTCACGCAAGAGATT
>JAQWBC010000112.1 GCA_028707415.1 Candidatus Izemoplasmatales bacterium | reverse complement strand
GATGGGGGCGGCTTGCGGCTCGGAATTGATGATTGCCAATGTCATTCGCATCGCCGCGCGCTATAATACTCTCGATTGTCTTGAGGACGGATATGGATTCAATCTTGTGCCATTGGCGCGGTTAGCTCATAAAATATATAATGATGATCCTTGTAAAGAGTTCATGCCTAAAAGCGTCGATAATGACATTAACGAAGACGATCGGCAATTTGTGGCTAAAATACATAAATGCATTGCCATTATCCAATTTAAGTTGGAACAAGCGGTTATCAAACGCAACCCTGATTTTCACTTGGAGGATCGATTATTATTAGATAAGATTGATTTTGTTAACAAGACTGTAATGATTCATGGTACCGAATATCCTTTGCTCGATTCATCGTTTCCGACGATTGATTTTGCCCACGATCCATATCGTTTGACCGCCGAAGAAAAGGCAGTTATGAGTCATTTAGTTCAATTATTTCTATATAATGATATGTTACAGGAACATATTCTGTTTATGTTTCAACAAGGAGAAATGTATAAAAAATATAACAATAACTTGTTATTCCATGCGGCAATACCTTGTACTGAAAATGGTGATTTTCGAGAACAGATTATTGATGGAATTCCTTACGCTGGGAAAGCATTATTTGAAGTGTTAGAGCAAAAAATCCGCCATGCCTATCAAAATCGATATGCCACGAAAAATCCCGATAACGACTATTTTATGTTTTTGTGGCAGGGCCAAGTTAGTCCATTGTTCGGTAAAAGTGCAATGACAACTTTTGAACGATATTTCGTTTCCGATAAGCAAGCCCATATCGAAATAACTGATCCCTACTTCAAGGTCAGACTAAACAAAAGTGTTTTAAAGAAAATCTATCGAGAATTTGATTTAGATTGGGAGCATTCGCATATCATTAACGGTCATGTTCCTCATGATGTCACCGCAACAAAGGAAGTTGTTTTAGCGGAGAATCGCATTTACAGCATCGATGGGGGGATGAGTCGCCAATATTCTAAAGAAACATCTATCGGTGGTTATACCTTAATCAGCGATTCTTACGCGATTTCACTAGTCAGTCATGAACGTTTTGATTCATCGGAAGAACTGATTGCTTCAGAGCGCGACATCATTGCGGTTACTCACAACGAGGACATCAATACGCGAAGAACATATATTTATGACACTGATAAAGGCAAAGAATTGAAAGATCGCATTACCGATTTGCGTCGATTGTTAGAATGCTATTCCGATGGTACAATAAAAGAAAAATCGCATTAACTATTTTTTAATGATTAAATGCAAAACATAAAAAAGGCCATGAAGTCACCGGTATTATCCGGCTTCACATCATCGTCTTTTTTTTGTATTCCAGATTATACAACATATTTAATAAGAAATATTATGGCAATATGAATGGGATAATAGAGATAAAAGAACCATTTATTATATTTCCCGGGTTTGCCATTGTAAAAGAATAAAGGGATGAATGCTATGAGGGAGAACCATTGATTCATCCCTTGATAACGAGCGGTCCAATCAAGGAACTCAAGCAGTGGCCATTCAATGAAAAGCAAACTCATAAGAACAAATAAAGCAAGTTGGAGCCATCGGTTAGTAAACAGTCCGAAAACGAGAATCATCAATACTCCATACACTCCATATTGAATTGGCAGAGAATACGCAAGGACGAGAATTGGTAATATTAATATTTGAAAGTACCATTTCTTTTGCCAAAGCAGAATTAGCGAAATTAATCCCATGATTAGAGGGATAAAGACATTGGTGTTGAGAAAATATGAAGTGTTCCCCGTCGCCAGAAATACAATACCAATAATCATTTCTGAAACTAATGCTGCCAACACAAGCCTTCCGAGATAGCGCCAAACGTTATGTGTATGAAGAAAACCTTCGGCTATTAAAAAAGCAAATAATGGATATGCAATTCGACCAATATCACGAAAAATGTCATATGTGATGCCTTCCGGTAACAGATGGTAGGCAATATGGTCAAAAGTCATAGCGATGATGGCAATCCACTTGATTATTTTGATGGTCACGAATTTCACCTCGGTATGAATATGAAATATTAATCTGTTTGCATATTATCCCTGGTATCTTGGGCTTGCGGTCCACAAGATAAGTGTGATGAAACCAAAAACAATTGTTCCTAAAAACCAAAAGGTAATGATTTGACTTGTTTTTGGGGTAAATGGCTTTGTCAGCCACATATATGGTAGTCCCATAGGAAAGAAAAAAATTAATAAGATAATGGCGATGAAATGATGATGCTTCACGGCCGCTAAAAAAAGTGGGGATTGGGGCAATGAATGAGATAAAATCGGATCAAGTCGCTCACCACGATTGTGACAATAACAATCATAGTTTTGACTGCGAATCTGCTTTTGAGACATAATTTTCTCCTATCGCAAAAACATAATCCCATTTTACCAAATTTCACAAGCGGATTCAACGCATTACAGCGAATGATAATCGCATTACAAAAATTTAAAGAATGACAAAGCAATTTATTCCCAATATTGTCAATTTTTTTGTCTTCTGAAATCGTTGTTTGTTATACACTATTCGACAAAAAAGTAGTACACTATAAATATATATTAGCGGTTTGCAAATGATGGGAATAACTAGTGGATTTCGAAAACGATAATGTTTTCAATTATCGAGCAAGAAGAACGAATCGACTAAGAATTATTTAAAATATCGATAGTATGCTTCGTATAGAAAACGACTAATAATGATATTCGAGGGTAAACAATGTATGTCTTGATAGCAATATTTGTGGTTATCATCGCCGGACTTGTTTTCGGAGAAGTTAAATGGGGAATTCTGAGAACAGTATATAATCCAACAAAACGGTCGCATCAATTCATATCGATGCTTGCAATTTTACCATGTTTGGTTTTATCGGGGTTGTTTTACGCATATATTTCTGACCCAGTTTCGGATCCAGTTGCTTACCCATTAACTCAAGGAGTCAATCGATATAACCCGTATATTCAACAATTTGATGCCTTTCAAAAAGGTCAATTGTTTATTGATTATGAAGTGTCTGAAGAATTAAATGCCTTGGATAATCCTTATGATCCCAATCAACGAATTGGCATCTACTATCTATGGGACCGCGCTTTATATGAAAGTCATTATTATTCATATTTCGGCATTGCCCCCATCCTTGTTGTTTATTACCCTTATTATTTGGTAACGGGAAATTTGCCATCCGATGCTTTTGTCGGTTTATTTTTTATGTTATTGATAACTTTCTTTGTTCCGTTAATCATCTTGGATTTGGCAAAACGGATTTTGAAAAAAACGCCTTTATCATTACTCTGCCTCGCGATGGTGGCTGCTACCTTTGGAACTAATGTTTTTTTAGCCGCCCGAGGAGTTCAACCATATTATTATATTGCAATTTTATCAGGAATGGCATTTTTAGCGATCTTTTTGTTTTTGTTTATCAAAGGGCTATCATCAGTGAAATTCAGTGGTTTCGTATATTTATTTGGGGCAGGGATTGCCTATGGATTGTTGTTTCTTTCCCGAGTAAACATGGCAATTTTAGCTATTTTCATTATCGTTCCGAGTCTTTTGTTTTACGTTTTTCGTCTGACGAACGGAAAACGTATCATTGGTAAAAAAACGCTTGGATTGTTATCACTTGCAACTCCCGTTGTTATTACCTTGGTATTTTCTTGTTGGTTTAATGATGCGCGTTTTAGTTCACCATGGGATTTTGGAAATAGTTATCAGTTGACGGTAAGTGATGTTTCAAAGAATACATTGCATATCAAAGATTTGGGATTATCTATTTACTACTATGGGTTTCAAAACCTTGAATTAAGCAATCAATATTCATATATAACTTTTACGTATAACACATTTGAAAACTATGATTATTTCATTTATTCGGATGCGAGTATGAGTCTGTTGGTCACGCCTTTGATGATTGGACTATTATTGTCGCCATTTATTATTTTCAATCGAAAATATTCGGTATTTCTGCGGATTATTTTTCCTGCGATTTTGTTAGGAATTTGCTTTGTCGCTTGGCTTAATTTTTCTTTGGGTGGCTTGATTTTCCGCTACACATTGGATCTGTGTTTGATCGGAACTTTGACATCGACTATTGGCTTATTGCTTATTTTTGAACGAATCCGCGAAAGTAGGCATAAGTGGATTCAATATACTGGGGGAGGGTTACTTGCGCTTCTTTTTTTGACTTCTAGTATCGTCAGCCTTCAAATTGCTTTGATAACGAACGGTAATTTAATTGTAATTAAAGAATCCGTAATTGCTTTTTTAGAAACTGTTTTGCCTTTTTTGAATTTGATGGGATAAGCAATATGTTATAATAATCTTAATATGACAAGAAAAAGTTCAATACTATAGCAG
>JAQWBC010000111.1 GCA_028707415.1 Candidatus Izemoplasmatales bacterium | reverse complement strand
CTGAGTTAGTAGCGATTGCTTTTGCGGCTTTCTTCGTTGAAAACGTCTTACTGACGCAATTTTTAGGGATTTGCTCATTTATCGGGGTTGGGAAAAAACGGAGTTCGTCATTGGGAATGGGACTTGCCGTTTTCGTTGTCATTATTTTGGCTAGTATTGTAACGTGGGCAATTTATAATTTTGTCATGGTACCGCTGGAAATCGAATTCATGAAAACGATTGTCTTTATCTTGGTCATTGCCGCATTAGTCCAAATGATTGAAACTATCATTAAACGCTTTTCTCCTTCTTTATATAAAGCTTTAGGAATTTATTTACCGTTGATTACGACGAATTGTGCTGTCTTAGGTGTAGCCTTGACTAACGTTAAAGAGGGATATGAATTTTCGGAAATGATAGTCTATGCGATATCAATTCCGCTTGGTTATATGTTTGTAATGTATATTTATGCAATCATCCGTGAAAAATTGGAATTTAGTCCAATTCCTAAAGCATTCCAAGGAATACCAATTGCCATGGTTTTGGCAGCGATTTTAGCTTTGATTTTTTCGAGATTCGGAGGATTGGCATAAAATGGATATCTTTTTACCTCCTTTGGTTTTGGGCTTATTGGGGTTTGTTTTAGGAGTGTTAATTTTTATCATTGGCAAGTACTTCGGAGTTAAAGAAGACCATCGTATTGATGACATCGAAAATATGTTACCAAAATACAATTGCGGCGCCTGTGGATATGCTGGCTGTCGCGATATGGCTAAGGCCTTGCTTTCTGGTTCTTGTAAAGCAGATGGATGCAAACCGATAAAAAATGAAGACAAAGATGCTTTAAATCGGTATTTGGACGAATTGTTGCAAGGAATCCAAATAAAACCAGCTGAAAAATAAGTTCTTTTTGATTCAAAACAATAGTCTACAATGGACAACTAAGTTAAAAAAAGAAGTTTGTTTAGTTCCAAGGCAGGAGTATCTGTTTTGCCTTCACATGTGATGAGCACATTGATTGTCAGGGTCTGGAAAATATGTTATAATTTATAAAGATTATATAGGGGGAACAATATGAAAAGAGTAATAATCGCTTTATCTTTATCAATGCTTATGGTTTTTGTTTTAATGGCTTGCGATGTAACTACAGCACCAACGACCGCAACACCAACGACACCAGTTGCTGTTGAATTCGCTGTTGATGGTGAATTTACTGCTTTTGAGGCTGGAGTTCATGTTAGTCGTGGAGTATATACTCCGGAAGTAACCATGGTTACTGTTACAATCGAAAATGGGGAAATCGTTGGTTTTAACATTGACTCCCGTCAAGGATCAAGTACCCAATCAACGACCTTGACAGACCCATATACACCTGCTAATCCCGATGACGATTACTACGCATATACATTTGCTTGGAACGCTAAAACCAAAAAAGAATTAGGCTTTGAATATCACATGTTCTATAGCACATACTCAGCAACTACTGATACTCCAACTCATGAAGGATATGTAGCTTGGATGGGACTTGCGGAAACAACACAATTAGAATGGCACGAACAAGCAGCTTTAATCGAAGCTTATTGGCTAGCTAATGGCGTTGATGCTGTTCAAACCAATCTTGATGGTGATTTTACAAATGTTGCCGGAGCGACAATATCTGAATCCGGATATAACGAATTAGCACAAGAAGCAATTGCGTTAGCTCGTCAAGGCAAGTTCCAAACTGTTGTTTGCTCAGGAAGCGATTTGTATATTGCTTCAATGCTTGTCAACGAGTTAGGTGTTGTGGAAGAATTAGTGCTAGACACGCTGCAAAAAGCATCATCTTCCGCTGTCGATGGCATCTTTACTTGGAATGCATATACCAAACAACAACTTGGCGATAATTATGGCATGGTCGGAGCATCGGCACAAGTATTTGCGGACGGTGCTTGGACTGAGTCAGATACATTAGAAACAACACTTGAATGGTATGAACAAGTCAATTTGATTACTAATTACGTGCTTGAGCACGGTTATAATTCCGCAATGGTGGCTATCGGTGGTCGGGGTGTTTCCTTAGATGGAACAACATTACTTGACGCTTGTGCCGGTGTTACGATTCATTCAAGTACTTATTTTACTTTGTTAGCACAACTATATGCATGCCCCGCTGAAGGCGCATTGACCGAATAATTATGATTGCCAATTAAAAAAGTTGTTCTTCGGAACAGCTTTTTTCTTTGATATCATATTTAAGAATCGCTAATATTATTTGCAGACCACACAAAAAACAGTTTACAAAAAGATCGTTTTGGCATATCATATTATATGCATGCGCTATTAGCTCAGTTGGTAGAGCAAATGACTCTTAATCATTGGGTCCTGGGTTCGAGTCCCTGATGGCGCACCAGTTTGAATGTTTGAATATGCTCGCGATTCGCGAGCATATTTTTTTGTATTCATAGTGTTTATGGACATATTTACGCATAAGTCTCACATAATTTTGACAAGGAATTGAATGTCTTTAGAAAATATGATACGATGAAATGAACATTAGTCCATAGAAAGCAGGAAGAGATATGCCAAGTGAAAAAGTGAAAGATTTAATTAAAAAAGGGCGGACGTTTTTACAATATGATGATTTAGGAATTGAAGAACCAAGTGATCAGCAGTTAAAAATCCCACAACCACCACTTGTGAAGATGAAAATGACCTCAGAACAAATAGATTTACCGCATAATTTTGCCGATTTAGAAATTGATAATGATATATTGAAAGTCATTAATAATCGTGTCAGTCACCGGGTTTATTCGGATGAATCAATGACCTTATTGCAATTGTCGTTTTTATTATGGTCAACACAAGGCATCAAAAGCATCCGTGGAAATAAGTATGCGACGCTTAGGACTGTGCCGTCGGGTGGAGCAAGGCATGAGTTTGAAACTTATTTTATTGTCAACAAAGTTGAAGGATTACGCCCGGGAACATATCATTTTTTGCCTTTATCACACCAAATCGAATTTTTAAGCAGTGTCGATGATGCCGATAAAAAGCTTGATGTAGCTTTATTTGGACAAAGATGGGCGGCAGTGGCGAATGTCATCTTTTTTTGGAGCGTCGTCCCGTATCGTTCGGAATGGCGTTATTCCTGTTTTGCGCATCGCATCATTCTTGTTGATATCGGGCATGTATGTCAAAATATGTACATTGCTTGTGAGGCAATTGGTTTAGGAACTTGTGCAATTGGCGCTTTTGATCGCAAGCCGTGTGACGATTTGTTTAGCTTAGATGGCGAAGAAGAATTCACGATTTTAGTTGCTCCCGTTGGAACGATATCGGCGGATAATCAAGATAAAGAACTAGAATTTTACGCTTTCCTAAAAAATGAAGAATAGGATCGCTAGTTGACAAGATGATAAGTCGATTGAATCGTTTTTTGGGTATAGAAAGCAGATAATATTAGTAAATCACATTTCTTAATTATCTTTATTAGGACTCTTTTAACGATAACGAAAGCGTTGTTACAAACCGAAAACGCTTTCTTTTTTTGTGCCCATAAGATATAATTAATATATTCGATGAGGTGAAAAACGATGATAATTTTGGATGGTAAAAATTTAAATTTAGAAAGTCTTGTTTGCATTGCTCGTAGGCATGAAAAAGTTGAAATTAAAGCCGAAAATAAACTATTGGTTCAAGCTGCTGAACGGTATGTGGAAAAAGTCGCCGCCGGAGATAAGCCAGTATATGGCATCAACACTGGGTTTGGAAAATTATCAGATGTGCGTATCAATCCTTGTGAGGTTGGGAAATTACAACAGAATTTACTAATGAGCCACGCCTGTGGTGTCGGCAGTCCTCTCGCAGAAGACATAGTTCGGGGCATGATGGCATTGCGAATTAATGCGTTAATTAAAGGTTATAGTGGAATTCGATTGACAACCATTGAAAAATTGATGGAATTGCTTAATAAAGATATTTATCCAGTTGTTTTTGAAAAAGGCAGTCTTGGTTCGAGCGGTGATCTCGCTCCGCTTTCACATATGAGTTTACCTTTGATTGGCTTAGGAGAAGTGTTTTATCAAGGAAAACGAATGTCTTCAGAACAGGCATTTGAATTAGCAAAAATAGTTCCACTCAAAGAGTTAAAAGCGAAGGAAGGCTTGTCATTAATTAACGGCACGCAAGCCATGACAGCCATTGGGGCGTTGACCTTATATGATGCCATCCATTTAGAAAAGATGGCTACCTTGGCGCTTTCTATGTCGATAGAAGCCTTACATGGTATCGTTGATGCATTTGATTCCCGTGTTCATGAATTGCGGGGACAACCAGGGCAAATTAAAGTTGCGGAAATGATTTTGAAACACTTGAATGGCAGTAAAATGACTACCAGACAAGGAGAAATGCGGGTTCAGGATGCGTATTCCCTCAGATGCGCGCCTCAAGTTCATGGGGC
>JAQWBC010000110.1 GCA_028707415.1 Candidatus Izemoplasmatales bacterium | reverse complement strand
ACCACTGAATTAAACTGGTATATGGCGTCAGGAAAACCATGAATAATATCGACCCAATCAGATTAAATAAGATATGGACCGCTGCGGTTCGTTTCGCCGCAACTGGGGCCCCAATCGAGGCGATAACAGCTGTGACCGTGGTCCCAATATTACATCCGAAAATGATAGCGATTCCCCCGATTAACGGTACTCCACCCGTGGCATAGAGTTGTTGAAGAAGCCCGACGGTCGCTGATGATGATTGAACGACCCCTGTCACTCCGATGCCGGTTAAAAGTCCTAGAATCGGGTATTCACCAACACTTACAAACAGATTTTGTACGGCAGGCAGTTCAATAAGGGTTTTTAAAGAATCACCCATAGTTTCTAAACCAAAGAATAACAAGCCAAAGCCAAGAATTGATTTTCCTAATTCCTGAATCTTCTTTTTAGGAACAAAAAACACTAAAGCGCTTCCTAAAAAGATGATGATCAGTGCATATTTTCCAATATCTAAACCTATCAAAACCGAAGTGACTGTTGTCCCGATATTAGCTCCGAAAATAACCCCGATGGCCTGAGGCAAGGTCATGAGACCAGCTCTGACCAGACCGATGACAAGAACCGAGACGGCACTTGATGATTGCAATAATCCGGTAATTAAAATTCCGACCAAGATGCCTTTAAGCGGTGTATTAGTTGTCTTCTCTAAAATGATTTTTAATTTAGATCCCGCTAAGCTTTTAAGCGACTTTCCAAGTAAATCCATCCCAAATAAAAACAAACCCATGCCACCAAGCACTTTAAATATTGTCGATTCCCAATCAATCGCTAATGAAAGTATCTGCATGCAACTCCTCCAAACTTTGTCATCATCGTTTTGTAACAAGATTATATGAACAAACGGTTTTACCCGTTATTGAATTTGCCTTACCATAAACCGCCCTTATTATATCAAATCATCGTGAATAGTCCAGCGTTAAAAACGCTTTCATCAGCGAATTATTTTATAGCATTATTAAAAAACCCCTAAATCACAAGGATTTAAGGGATTCTTTATAGTTTTTAACGAGTTCGTCGGCATCTTTTAATAAGTTATCGACCTTTGACCACGTACCGACATTGGCTCCGCAAGCCATCGGATGACCGCCCCCGCCATATTGATTAGCCAGAAGGTTAATCGCTGGTCCTTTAGAACGCAACCGCGCCCGAACAATATTATTTTCGTATTCCGCGAATAAAATCCAGACCGGACAGTCTTCCAAACATGATAATTCATTGACAAGCGAGGTTGCTTCCTCCATCGACACCTGATGTTTTAAAATAATCTCGGGTGTCATTTTTATATAAGCAACTCCATTTGGTGTTTTAGCAAAGTTCTGTAAAACATAGCCTTGTAATTTCATCTGATTTTCGGTTTTAATGTCTAAAACCGCTAACACTTCCGTAAAATCCAACCCGAAATCCAATAGTTTTGCCACACCACGAAAAGTTTCAGCCGTAACCGAACGATATTTAAAACGACCAGTATCGGTCACAATGCCAGTATATAAAGCTTTTGCGGCTTTCATATTCATCTTAAGAATATTAGAGTTTTCCAGATAAAACTCCAGAATTATTTGGGCAGTAGCAGGACGACTGATGTCAACGTATCGATCATCGCCGTAATCATCAACGGGCAGATGATGATCAATTTTGATCACATATTTGCCTTTTGCAAATCTTTGATCCGCAACCCGATCCTTAGTCGCCGTATCGACAACAATTGATAAAGCATCTTGGTAGACATCATCGGTAATTGTGTCGACTTCGCCAACAAACTTTAAATAATCAGCGGTTTCACCGGTAATATAGATGGTTTTATCGGGAAAAGATTCTTCAAGGATGTATTTTAAACCAAATCCCGCTCCATAACAGTCCCCATCGGGACGCATGTGCATGTGAATAATGATCTTCTGATATTCGAGAATTTTCTTGAGAATAAAATTCTTATCCATGGCTAACCTCCGCTACTAAATCGAGATCCGCAAGTACTTTATCAGTGTCTTCCCATGTATCAACGGTGCATCCGCACGCTTGTGCATGTCCGCCGCCACCATATTTGTGAGCAATGTCAACTATCGAAATCGTATGCGATCTTAATTCGCATAAAATCTTTCCAATTCGATTATCAAAGGTAAAATTAGCCCAAATCGGCACTTCATTAGCGCCCGCCATTTGATTGACGAGTCCGCGACTGGCGGTATGAACATCAATATGATATTTCTTAAGAAAATCTTCATCGTTTTTTCTAAAGGCAACATTATTTTTGGTATATTGAACGGTACTGAAGAAATATGCTTTAATTTTTTTCATTTCCAACGATTCAGAGTACATAACATCAAATATTTCTTGAATGTTGGCTCCGATTTTAATCAATTTACCAGAAATATCAAAAGTATCGGAATTTACATTATTATACAAAAATCGCCCTGTATCGGAGATGATTCCCATCAATAAGTATTTAGCTGCGATTTGGGGAATCGCAATCCTCATATCCTTTAACAATTGATAGACAATTTCGCAACTCGAAGAAGCGCGAGCATCTCTTACATAATAATCATAACGAATATCCGGTTCGTTTAAATGATGATCAACTAACACAAGGTTTTTAGCTTCGGTATAATCACTACCTAAAAGCATCTGTTTGGAAACGGTATCAAAAATAAAGACTAACGATTCTTTATATTCTTCACGGGTGGCGGTATCCATGGGTTGAAAAGTGTTAAGACTGTTGGTATCACCAACAGCTAAAATCGTTTTCTTCGGATATGCTTGCTTTAGCGAGCTACAAAACCCAAGTTGTGATCCAAGGGCGTCAATGTCAGGATCTTTATGCCGCAGGATAATAATTTTATTAGCTTTTTCAATCAATTTTTTAATTTTTATATTCATAAATACCTCACCGATATCAAAACATTACATTATATCATATATACGTTTTTTTAGCCACGAATTATTGCCTTGATTTTCGAGTTTCGTGATAAAAAAGATGAAAAAAAACTTTCATTATGATATAATGTATCCACATTAATATAAGGGATGACTCATATATGAGACTCACACTGAAAAAAATCATTATTTCCGCTTTATTATTTTGTGTCGCTTCTCTGATTGTCGGTTGTGATTATACAACCGCCGAGAATACCACAGTTCCCACAACTGGGGCTGAAATCACTACGACTTTGTCGACCGATGATTGTTTAATCACGGCGTCTTTAGAAGTCACTCCGCCCACAAAAACGGCGTATGAAATCAACGATATTCTTAATTATTCCGGAATGGTAGTCACCTTTATTTTCAACGATAACACTGTAATTCTCAACGCCATGCAATATTCGGTAGGTACTGTGAATATGTCTACCGAAGGTGTAAAAACCGTTACCGTCTCCTTTTTAGGCCTTTCAGATGCCTTTACTATCACTGTTGGCGAAGCTTATGTAATCGACCCAAATCTCGATGAATATTATGAGGACGCCTCTGGCTTAACTGGAAATGCTTTATTACTGGAACTTAGAGATATTATCAACACGGGATTCTCCGGAGTTAGTTATGATGCCGCAAGATATATTCTTGATGATTCGGATGCCGATCCCGTTAATTCTGGTAATGTCATCCTCATGTATTCTGGCACTTCAGTAAGTGGTGTCTGGGACTTTGGCGCAACTTGGAATCGCGAGCATGTGTGGCCACAATCGTTACTTGGCGTCAGCGCCGGAGGCACTAATGCCGCTTCAGATCTTCAAAACCTGAAGCCCGCTAATCCATCATTCAATTCCAGCAGGAACAACAAGTATTTCGATAATACAACAACATCGGCAAGTTACGCGCCTCGTAACGAAGTTAGAGGCGATATCGCCAGAATCTTATTATATATGGTTGTGATGTATGATGAATATTCTTTAGTTGATACCACGCCTACTACATATCAAATGGCAAAACTTAGTGTTTTGTTACAGTGGTGTGATCTAGACCCCGTTGATGATTTCGAGAGAAATCGCAATGAAGTTATTTATTCTTATCAACACAACCGTAATCCTTTTATTGATTATCCAGAATTTATTGATCTGATTTGGTAAATATTAATAATTGACTCTACGCAAAAGCCCTCAAATCAATGAGGGCTTTTATTGTGTCAACTATTCGATTATATGGGTTCCTAAATGAGTTAAATCATCTTGACTATATGCAATCCATTCAACGCTTGGATCAAAAGCGGAAGTTGAATCGGTCCGACCAGATGTGACGCTTGGCATTCTAACCAATGTCATATTTAAAGTAGCAATAGCGCTATCTCCCCACATTGTACCCGGATCAACCCCAACTTGGCCAATCGAATCAATTACAACATCGTTATGTCTTAATTCCAGTGCATCATCGCCATTAAAGTTAATTAAAACGCTGTCTGCAATTG